>NZ_JACJSE010000030.1 GCF_014698045.1 Aulosira sp. FACHB-615 | reverse complement strand
TCATTCCACTCATTTGTAACGATTTTCTCGCTCCAGTGCGGATTGTGGGAATTTTCTTTTTAATCATTCATACACCGAACTTGTGTAACGAAACAATAAGTCGCACATCGCGTTAAATAATAATTTAGCGCGTATAAACCCATCTCTGAACACGGATGCTGGAGGAGAAAGTGCGATCGCCTTAGCTAACTCATTAATGAAATACCGCCAAAAACCTAGCATCGCAGTATTTTCATTCAACTTCATTACTAGTTCACATATAAATAAAAATAGGTTTTTTCATCCGCTAATAGTATTATTTGAAATTGTTTTTTCTCTTACCTTCTTTTCTGATTATTTAATTGACAGTTCAAACCTCAGAATGATAACGATAATATCTCCTCAGTGAGAAGCAAATTTTTTTAAATATTTTTAATCTAAAAACTAATTAGACAAGATTACTTTTCTGTCGATAGAAACTTTAGGCAAGTCTAATTAAATATCTCGTAAATCCATAAAATACTTAATCGCAAATTAAGTATAGATTTTCTGTTGGCTATTCTATTCAATCATTTGGAGGTTGGTTATGAAAAAATGGATTTTATTGTCTGGCTTGAGTGTTGCGATCGCAGCTACTTGTCTCCCGGCGCAAGCCCAAAGACAAGATATGTCTTACAATAGCAATGCTCCGCGAATTAGCAGTACAAGCGGTTACGATAGTACTCACACAATTACTGTCTATACAGGTATGCAGCCTTTATCTTACCTGATAGTTAGACCTTCTGATGCTCTCAAAGTTAGTAACGATATTGACGTTACTGATCAATCTGGTCGGCGCGTTGAGGCTAACATTTCTAGACAAGATGAAAGAATCATTAGAATTGATTTCTCTCAACCAGTACCTCCTGGAACTAATCTCAATATTGCTTTTAGGAATATAGATTTTGCCAATGCCTTTCCGAATCGAAGCTTTGTTTACTACGATATTTCTGGTGGGCATATCGGTTTATCAAGAGAAGTTCCCTATGGTTTAGCCCAAGTTCAGGTATATTAATTTTTGGGTTAAAAGGTAATTAAAAAAGTAGAAATATTGCACAATAATTTTTCTACTTTTCTTATCTCTCAAGCTAGATATAGATAGCACAATACGGTTCAGATAAGAAAACTAAATTACAATAAAACCAACAAATGAAAAAATGATTTTGGAGAGGGTTTGAGGGACACAACCGTCACCCAATCGGGGGCTTTGGGGATTCTCCCCCAAATCTTACTCATGTTTAATAATTTATTTATTAGGACTTACGCAAAAAAACGAAAAAATAAGGTTTTAGAACAGGGTGCAGGGGTATGAGGGTGTAAGGGTGTAAGTATTCAAAACCCTTACACCCCATACCCTTTCACCCATACACCCAATCCCCACAAACAATTTTGGTGCGTAAGTCCTGTTTATCTCTCTTTAGCTTTTCTTAAACATTACAAATTGATAGTAAATAAAACTTAATAATACGGAAATTATTGTAAACAAAAGTGATGCAAATTGATGGGCAGAAAGTATTAAATCCAGAGATAATACTAAAAACGTAATAGCAAGAAGAATCATTAATTTTGATAGAGCATAGATGAGAAAAGCTGCTGCGGCTTCAGGGGAGGATTCACGAATGAAGACTCCGGCGGAATCAACCTGAAGGTAATTTTGTGGCAGCAAATGATAGATGAAATCGCAAAAAGTTAACAGAGAGTTTAGACTTGTATGGCTAACAGCAGTGCAATAACCGCATCGGTACGTTTAAGTGAAAAGATGCCTTTCCCCCTCAAACGTTTAGCAGATTTAGCTTATAACTATTGGTGGAGTTGGAGTAGCGATCGCATATCCTTATTTCAAAGCATTGATCCCCAAGAATGGGAACTTTGTGGGCATAATCCAGTGGCAATTTTAGAGTCAGCTAGTTACGAACGTCTGACTCATTTGGCAGAAGATCCCCTTTACCTGAAGCAGATTTCTGCCTTAGTCCGCGAATTTGACCAGTACATGGCACAGAAAGATACTTGGGTGAATCGAGTTGCACCGCAAGTGTCGGCTGAACATCCCATTGCTTATTTTTGTGCCGAATTTGGTATCCATGAATCTCTGCCTGTTTACTCTGGTGGCTTGGGTATTTTAGCCGGGGATCATCTAAAATCATCATCCGATTTAGGTGTGCCGATGGTGGGTGTGGGTTTACTGTATCGCCAAGGGTACTTTCGCCAACGCTTAAACCGCCACGGTTGGCAAGAAGATTACTATTTGGATAATCCCTTCGACAAAATGCCCCTAGAGTTAATTAAAAACGAGCAAGGGGAACCACTCACCATCCAGATAGAAATTCGCCAACGCCAAGTAAAAGTACAAATTTGGCGAGTGCAAGTCGGGCGTGTAACTCTATATTTACTAGATAGCGATCGCCCAGACAACGATCCCATTGACCGTTGGTTAACAGGACACTTGTATGGCGGTAACTTAGAAACCCGCATCGCCCAAGAAGTCGTCTTAGGTATTGGTGGAGTCAGGGCTTTAACCGCCTTGGGAATCAAACCCTCCGTACATCACCTCAACGAAGGACACGCCGCCTTTTGTACCCTAGAAATTGCCCGTCAAGAAATTGAACGAACCGGGAAATCCTTCTACGATATTGAAGCCAGCGTCAAGAAAAGTTGTGTCTTTACCACCCACACACCGGTTCCCGCCGGTCATGATGTCTTCTCCCCCGACTTAATTGACTCTTATTTTGCCCAGTACTGGCCGCAATTAGGGCTATCCCGCGAACAATTTTTAGCCTTGGGTGCAAGACGACTGGGTGATCCTTGGGAACCCTTTGGGATGACAGTTTTAGCATTGCGGATGTGTCGTGCTTGCAACGGCGTAAGTGAATTACACGGCAAAGTCTCCCGCAAAATGTGGACTGTTCTCTACCCACAACATAGCGAAGATACAGTTCCAATTGGTTACATTACCAACGGTGTTCATGCACCCACCTGGACTGCACCTTTACTCGCAGACTTATATGACCAATATTTAGGTAAAGATTGGAAAACTCGCGCCATCGATCCCCAAATGTGGGCGAAAGTTGACGACATTCCCAACGAAGAACTCTGGGCAAGACATCAGATTCTTAAAGAAAGACTAATTGCCTACACTCGTTATAAAGTCAAAAAGTCACGGGAACAGCGCGGTGAAGATTATCAAAGCATTCAAGCCGTGAATAGTTTACTTGACCCGAATATATTAACCATTGGTTTTGCGCGACGCTTTAGCCCTTATAAACGTGGTGATTTGATTTTACGCGATGCCGAACGGGCTGTGAAGATTTTTGGCAATGCCCAACATCCAGTTCAGATTATCTTTGCTGGCAAAGCACACCCAGCCGATGAAGAAGGTAAACGCATTATTCAACGTTTGATGGAGTGGTGTCGTAATTCCGGCATTATTCACCGTGTTGCCTTTATTGAAGATTACGACATTTACACCGGACAAAAACTCGTCCAAGGCGTTGATGTTTGGTTAAATAACCCCCGTCGTCCCCTAGAAGCATCAGGGACAAGTGGACAGAAAGTCTGCTTTAATGGCGGGTTAAATTGCAGCGTCCTTGATGGTTGGTGGTGTGAAGGCTACCAAGCCGACGCAAATGGCAAAGGAATTAACGGTTGGGCTATTGGTGAAGATGCTCACACAAGCGACCAAGAATTGCAAGACCGCATCGATTCCCAGTCACTGTATCAGCTTTTAGAATCTGAGATTGTTCCCCTATACTACGACCAAGATGCTCAAGGTATTCCTCATCGCTGGATACAGATGATGAAAGCATCCATTAAGACCAATGCACCACTGTTTAATACAGATCGAATGATTGCTGACTACGTTTCTCAGGTGTATGTCCCAGAAATTGCAGCCCGTGTTGAACCAATTTTGGCCAAGGTTCTGTTTTAAAGTCTTAAAAGAATTGTAATTTTCCTGGTTCAATAGAGGGGTGGGTTATCCACCCCTTTTTTTATGAAAAAATGTTTTAAATCATGAAAATTTGGCAAGCTGATTTTTATCGGAGTTCGCAACAAGATATATCTGGACAAATTTTATGGGAATTGTTGATTTGTGATGCAAATCGCAGTTTTGAGTATACAGCTACTTGTTTGCAGTCAGAAGCAAATTCCCATTGGCTGACTACTCAAATTCAACAAGCCGCAGGTGCAAAGTTACCAGATGTGATTCAAGTTTTCCGTCCCCAGTCGTTAAGTTTAATCGAAACAGCCGGACGCAATTTAGGTGTTGCAGTAGAAGCAACCCGCCGGACTTTAGCATTAAAACAGTGGTTAAAAGACAAAAATTCTGATTTTAGTTTAGAAAAACCCGCACCCTTACCATTACCGGAAAATCTTTGGGGTGAACAGTGGCGCTTTGCAAATTTAGCGGCTGGGGATTTAGAAATAGAATTTAGCGATCGCCCCATTCCGATTTTATCTATGCCAGAATTTCTTAAACCCATAAATCTGGGTTTAGCTTCCACAGTAACCGTTCCAGGTGTAGTCATTTATGGTGGCAGACAATCTATGCGTTTAGCACGTTGGTTAGCCACAACACATCCTGTAGCCTTAAATTACATCCCCGGTGCGCCCGATGGTTTAATTTTAGAAGCGGGTTTAGTTGATAGATGGGTATTAGCCACCTTTGAAGATGCAGAAGTCACCGCCGCCGCTAAAACTTATGAACAACGTAAACAACAAAGCCAGGGATTACACTTTTTATTAATTCAACCCGATGATTCTGGTATGACTTACAGTGGTTTTTGGTTATTACAAACCGAGTAGGAACTTATTTTTATGCTTCAAACAATAAAAGCTACCCCCTCTCCCTTGTCTCCCTTGTCTCCCTTGTCTCCCTTCTAAATAACTGAAAACTCTAACCCCTCACCCCTTCACCCGCGCCTGCTTAATCATCGCAATCAAAGTTTGATGAGCATCTTCCGCATCCGCTAAAATATGGTCAAATTGGATACGCACTGGAATGGATTCTTCATTGACTTGCGTGGTTAAATCCATTCCCTGTGAATCAATTGCTAACATTTGGGCTGATGTAGCCTCAGTAATATCACCAAAAAAATTTTGCATATAAAAGTACAGCATCAGCATGATCTTCGTTCATGTGATTACAGATGCGTGTGCTAATTTCAGGAGAAAATTGTTCAGACATTGGGCAAACTAAAATTAGAATTACAGCCTAAATTTTAAGTTAGGGTGTGTAAGCAAATTGATAATTTTTGGTGCAGATAAAACTTTAAATAAAATTTAAATTTACGCAAGTAATATTTATCTTTATTTACGGAATAACCTGCGGTTATAGTGTAGCAAAAATATTAAACTAATTTCATTTCAGCTAAATGCAGATGAGTAGAACAAGGAAACGTCGCATAGTTATTGGGGATGTGCATGGTCATTATGAAGGCTTGATGACTTTGTTAGAGGCGATCGCACCCACATCAGAAGATCAAGTTTATTTTCTCGGTGACTTAATTGATCGTGGCCCCCACAGCTACAATGTTGTGAATTTTGTCCGGCAGAACAATTATCCCTGTCTGTTGGGTAATCACGAGCAGATGTTATTGAATATTCTCACCCAAACAAATATTCCCGCCCCAGCTATGCAAGCTTGGTTGTATAGCGGTGGACAAGCCACTCTCAGCAGTTACCAAGCATCCACTATTCCCCAAGAGCATTTAGAGTGGTTTCAATCCCTACCCACTTATTTAGATTTGGGCGATATTTGGTTAACTCATGCCGGATTAGACCCAAATCTGCCTCTCGCCGAACAAACTGCCGAGCAGTTCTGCTGGATTAGAGATGAATTTCACAGCATAGAAAAGCCTTATTTTCCTGATAAGCTCATTATAGTTGGGCATACTATAACTTTTACTTTACCAAACGTTCCTCCGGGTAAACTAGCCGAAGGTAGAGGATGGCTAGATATCGATACTGGAGCTTATCATCCTCGTAGTGGTTGGTTAACTGGATTTGATGTTACCAATCATTTAATTTATCAAGTAAATGTATTTCAAAATACCCAGCGTATCTTACCGCTAGAAGATGGCGTGGTAACAGTGGAACCTTCCCAAATCAAAGCTCGCCGCCAGCCGCAGCGAGCATAGGTTTTGGTTGTAAATTCGGCACAGTGAAAAAACTAAAGTAATGGTCGAATTCTAGCTCGATAAGCAGCGTTATCTAAACCGTCACGCCCACTACTGGGTTGAGAATTAATTGCACGTTTAAGATTATTGATGCGATCGCTAGTAGCAGGGTGCGTACTCAAGAAAGTTGGCCCAGAACCACTTTTGAGTAGCTTTTGCATAAAGGAAACCATCCCAGATTGAGCATAACCGGCTCTTGTTAGAGTTCTTAAACCTCTTTTATCGGCATCAAACTCATCTTGACGACTGCGAGGACGGTTAAGGGCTAAGTCTACACCAATAGCCACAGCTTGATTACGGTCTAAACCGGCTACTGTAGCTAAACCACTCGCCACAGCCCTTTGCTGCATTTGTTTAACCAAGTGTTTCCCACCAATGTGACCAATTTCATGAGCTATCACACTAGCTAGTTCCGCTTCATTTTCTGCGGTTTTAAGTAAACCTGTGTTGAGATAAACAAAACCCCCAGTAGTAGCAAAAGCATTCACAGCATTATCTTCTACCACCTGAAAGGTAAAAGGAAGACTGGGGCGATCGCTATTGGCGGCTAATCTTTGACCAATTTCCTGCACATAACGATTCACTTCTGCATTGCGATACAGACGAACTTCACCAAGTAATTCATCATTCATCTGTTTGCCAAGCTCTACTTCTTGGCGAGAGGATATATTAGAAAGCTGAAGTATTTGCGCTCCTTGGAACAACAGTGGTAATAAATCTACAGCCCGTCCAGGTAAAGGTGTACTCAAACACAAACTGAGGGCGACTACCACCGACATTATTGGATATAACCAACTACGCCGCCAGCGACGATAATTTGCTGTAAAACCTTTCCAAGCCATCATAAGCATTTCTGATAATAATTTCGAGACAAGCAACAATCACAGGACAAAATACAAGACGGAGTTACTGCGCTTGAAGTTGCAATTTCATCTTATGACTACGGATGCGATCGCCCAAATTATCTCTAGAAGGATTTATCTACACCCTTACACCCCTATACCCGCATTTCTCACAAGCTTCAGGCGTTTGATGGGGCAGAGGGGCAGAGGTGCGGAGGGGCAGGGAAGAGAGTACCTTCATTCTCCCCTGCTCCCCTGCTCCCCTGCACAGGCTTTGAAAGGTGTGGTGAGAAATGCAGGCTATACCCCTTCACCCTCACCCAAACCCTTGATTTTTGTAAGTCCTAATGTAAAGGATGTGCCGACTTCACGCCGATTTTTTCAACTCGTGATACACTGTCGCCAGACTCAAAGACCTAGCCATCTTTCAGTCATACCTCTGTCGGGAAATTGTCATGTTCCTGATTAACTTTGTTGCTACAATCAAATACTTTGTTTGTATTTAGGAAAAGTTTTTATGGCTATTTTTGATTCCAAAGGTCGCTTGTTCGGTAAAGTCAATATTCTTGATGTAGGCGCTGCACTTGTAATTCTGCTAGTTATAGTTGGTATCTTCTTTTTTCCAGGAACCTCTGGTTCTGTGGCTCAAGTTGGTTCAAAAACCGTACCCATTGAGGTAGATTTAGCCGTGCGGGGTTTGAATGTCCGCGACCCAGAACGCTTATTTGAAAGTGGATTTAAGAAAGGCGGTAAAACAAACGTCATTATCCGTAATCAGCCTTACGGTCAAATTGGGATTAAATCTATTGAAGTACTAGAGAGAACAATCACTGCTACCCAACCAGATGGTTCAGTTAAGGAAGTCAAAGATCCTCGAAAGAACAATTACAGTACAGATATGCTGTTAACTTTGGAAGGTAAGGCGCAAGTCACGGAAAATGGCCCAGTTTTAGGTAACAGCAAAGTCAAAATTGGTATGCCTTTTGAATTAGAAGGTTATAACTACAACTTCAATGCCACTGTAATTGATGTCCGCGTAGAGAATAAATAATTGAAGTGTGAAATTATTTCCAGTGCTGAGTGCTTTACACTGAGCGGAGTCGAAGTGTGAGTGGTTAGTAGTGAAACGCATCTCCACATTATTAGCGCCACAGGCGCTATCCTAACTCAGCACTCAGCACTTTCAACTCAGCACTCTTTATTGACTAAAGGCAAAAACTGGCGAATTAATCCAATGGTGACGGCTGGTAGTTCCAACTGGGGTGTTAATCCCACATCTTCTAGTTGTTGAAACACGCGAATTGCTTGGGGGTTTTTCTCTGCTAAACGACGACCAATTTCGGGGCCAGTAAATTGGGATTTCTCCCCCCAAATAATCGCAGTTGGAGTGGTCAGCTTTTCAATGTCCAGGGATAAATCAAAACACAAATCACCCCGCACAAAAGAAAGTGCAGCATATTCCGCATTAGGCTGCTGGGCAGATTGCAGATAAGCCTGGACAATTTCTTGATAAACTCGATTGGCTTGGGCAAATTGTCTTTGCTCTAAAAAACTGCGAATGCCTGCTTCGGTCGCAATACCAGTACTGTAAAGCAAGCGGTCAATTATGGGTACGCTGACTAACTGAGCAAAAAAACTGCGGGAGTAGTCTCCGCCAAAATCAGATAGTCCTGCTGGTGTGGTGAGAATTAAAGATTTGAATAATTCAGGATGAGCGATCGCAACTCGAATTGTCAACGCCGCAGTCAAAGAAGAAGCAATCACCGTGACGGCTTCTGTACAAGTTTGCTGCAAAAATTCCCGAATCGTCGTTAAATAATCGTCAATTTGGTAATTTCGCGCTGGATGTTCTGATTTACCCCATCCAATCAAATCTGGTGCCAGAATGCGATATTCACTAGCAAAAGCTGGGTAAACCTTCGACCACTCATAAGCCGAAGATCCACCACCAAAACCATGTAGGAATACTAAAGTTTCCTTTGTCGGTTCAGCGATCGCACTCCCTTGCCAAAACGACCCTACGCTAGTGTAATATACTATTCTCCCTAAAGAAGTTGTAATTGAGCGTTGTTCAAATCCCTGTGGTTGAAACATATATATGCCGTTCATTTAGTATGTGTTCAAGTTGCAAATTCTCTGGTTGAGAATGTCATGAGTAATTTGTATTCACATAAGACCAATGGCCAAAAACCTATTTTACGTATACTTCGGCAAAGTAGATGTGTGTTAGCTGAGTAATTGCTGGTAGCAATCGTTTCACACCAAACACGCCGTACTTTTAGGGAATTTCCCGGAGTTTATTCATTGCTATTTTTAGCAAACCCGCAATTTTTCCACCTCTAGCCTCCGCTAGATTAAGGGGATGTAAAATCACTGGCTTACGTGTGAAGATTCAGTGATTTTTTTGTCTCTGATTCGCAGGGTATTTGCCTGTAAATACTGTTATACAAGGCTTTTGTGAAGTAGCCTGTATTACTTTGGTGATATAAAAGACATTGGTTTTTTATGGTAATCTATCAGAAAACTCACGTAAAGTTTTGAGCTTCCAGAATAGTTGAAATACCTAAGATTAGCAACGATTCTGGATTTAAGAAAAACACCTTTAGATATAATTACTTATCTAAATCGTTCTCTAGGTAATGGTAAGGCGGGGCGTTGTGGTAAAGCAGGCTACTCTTCAATCGGATAAAGCACCAGCGTTGGCAGATTTTAAAGACGTATTAGAAAACTGTGACGTGCATATAGCTTCTGCTTGGCGGGGACAGTTGGCAGAAACTTTAGAAACAGCCAAAGTGGGTGTTCCTATTTGTGTATGTTTAAATTTAGAAGATTTAAAGTGTTTTGAATCGGTCGAAACACAATATGAACGCTGGGGTGTCGTTTTCCGTAATTCAATTGCCATACAACCTTCTAACCCTGCATTTCCGAGCCATTCTGGCCTCATAGTATTAATGGGTTCGCCAAAAGGCGGGTTTCTGGAAGCGAGTTTTGTACAGCCAGTCAATTATGTTAGTGCCTATGTGACTAGTTCGCAAAGGCTGGTTATGTCTGCTTATGATAGCGATCGCCAACTGCTCAGTCAAACCGTACTTCCTGGCGCGAATCTTGCTAACTCTGATTCAGCAGTACCTCCCAACATTTTATTATCTGTAACAGGCAGAAATATTCACTCTGTTACCTTCTGTGCCTTTGACGGTCAATTCACCATTGACGACTTTCGTTTTTGTATGTAAGACCAGTCCCAAGCCTGGATTTCTCCAAGAGAGAGAGCCAGGTGCTGGGGAGTGTGGGAGGATGGTGAAGAAATCTTTCCCCCCACACTTCCCTCTCTCCCCACACTCCCCACCAATACGGGGAGAAATTCGGGACAAAGACTATCCAGAATGAGTAATATTAGCTTCAACATGCACCTAATCCCTGGTAAAAGATATATTAGAAAATCTCGTCAACACAATTAGGTAAATACTGTGGCAAAGGCTTCGTTTTCTTTGCAGCAACTAATTAACCAGATACCCAACTGGTCACTTCCAGCTTTGTCGCCAGGAAGTTCCAAGCAGCAAAATTTCAAGCCTTTTTCCGGTTCTGGAGGTGTTCTCGGCTTCCTAACAATAGTCGTAGCAATGCTGTTATGGAACTGGAAACTGCTATTAGCTTTGATAGTTGGTGTGGGAGTAATGTTAATCACCTACTCAAACCAACAATGGAACTGGCAACAACGTTGGGTAGAAATTCAAAAAATCCTCAACGGGCCAAATCGTCGGTTAGTTTTAGCTGTTGCTATTGGTGGTCTGGCAACTATTAGCACTTATATGGCTGCTGCTATCTGGGTTGACTCTCATAGCCCTTGGTTAGCAACTGGCACAATTTTGCAAGGTTTGGGAACTTTATTAACTTTAGTTTTGTTACTTTGGCAAATTTTCAGCCGTTATCGCCATCAAGACCAAGATGTTTTTGAGCAATTGTTACTCAATTTAACAGAAGCAGATCCCTTAAAGCGGTTGCTGGCCATACGTCGAATTACCAAATTTATCACCCGCCAGCCAGTGAATGAGTCGTTACAGCAAGAAGTTAGCCAATGTTTGCAACTGCTTTTGACTAAAGAAGAAGAAGTCATCATTCGAGAGGCAGCTTTTGAGAGTTTACAAATCTTAGACAAACTCTCAAATCTCCCATCTAGCAAAGCCACTCCTTTGAAACCAGTCAAGTTAAAAGTCAAAACTCAAAAATCTCAAGACAAAGTGCTGAGTGCTGAGTACTGAGTAACTTCTTAGGAAAAATATCTCTTTGTTTGGAAGGGGGATAAGGGAGACAAGGAAGACAAGGGAGATAGTGGCTTTGTTGAGTAAACAAATTGGATAATTTCTTTTTTGGAATTTTCTGTGACTCTTGATTGTTAACTATTTCCGAGATAATCTACCGTTACGGACTTGGACTACAGGATGATTGCAGCGCCGTACAAGTTGTTCGTCGTGGGTAGTCACAATTACTGTAGCCCCAAAAGAATTTAACTTTTGCAAAATTTGGATGACTTGCCAAGAATTATCAGGGTCGAGGTTTCCTGTGGGTTCATCAGCTAAAATTAATGGCGGTGTTCCCACAATGGCGCGTGCAACACTTACCCGTTGTTGTTCGCCTCCCGAAAGTTGATCAGGAAAACAGTTAGCTTTGGAAAGTAAACCCACTAACTTTAACGTTGGTTCTAAACGTCTTTGAATTTCTTTGCGAGTGAAACCTTGTGCTTGCAGTACAAAGGTTACATTCTCGGCTACTGTTCTTTGGGGAATCAGTTTGTAATCTTGAAAAACAATGCCAATGCGCCGCCGCAATAGTGATAAGCGATCGCCCCGCAAATCTGTTACATTGCAATCATTGACAATCACCTCTCCCTGAGTAGCCGATTCTTCGCCATACAAAAGCTTTAACAGTGTTGATTTACCAGAACCGCTAGGGCCTGTAATAAACAAAAATTCTTTCTGTTTCACCTCTAAACTCACATCCAACAACCCGTGACAGCCATTGTTGTATGTTTTTGTTACAGAGCGTAACTGCACAATGGGAGCATTACTACTACTTTGTGGGGAAGATGTACTATCCTTTGCAGGAATATGCTGATCAGTTTTAACAACGGTTCTCATTGGCAGAATATCTACACTTGCTTAGAACTAAACACCCGAAAAACTTCAATTTAAGATTCTCTTAAAAATAATGATTCCCAGGACAGCCCCAGGAATCTCAAGTTCAAAAGCAAAAATTAAATTTTTTGGAAGTTTTCAGTACTATCCGCAAGTCATGAATTAGGGAGTAGGGAGTAGGGAGTAGGGAATAGGGCAAGACTTACGCACCAAGATTGTCTGTGGAGATTGGGTTTAGGGGTGAAAGGGTATGGGGTATAAGAGTTTTAGATACATACGGCTCAAGTCGGGAAACCCACCCACGCCACCTGGATTTCTCACAAGAGAGAAATCCAGGGGTGAGGGGTGGGAAGTGTGGGAGGATAGTGAAAAAATCTTTCCCCCCACACTCCCCACACTCCCCTCTCTCTCCACACCCGCTACCCATACGTGAGAAATTCGGGGCTAGTGACTCACTCCTACACCCTTGATCAAACCCTTGATTTCTCGTCTTACGTCGTAAGTCCTAAGTGGATGTTTATTTTTTCCCGACTCCCTACTCCCTATTCCCTACTCCCTACTCTTCCCTAGAAGGCGCTTTTGGCTGTCAAGCGGTAAACAAATGCTTTCACGGCAAATTCTGGCAAAGCTAACATCCGTCGCCAACGCCAAGGTTCTTTATATAAGCGATACAGCCATTCCAAATTATTATTGCCTAACCAAGCAGGAGCGCGGGTTTTGCTTCCTGACCAAATATCAAAACTACCGCCAACACCAATCCAAATTGCTTGGGGACATAAATGACGATTTTGGGCAATCCATAATTCTTGACGTGGTACTCCCAACCCAACCAAAATAACTTGAGGCTGTAATTGAGTTAGTGTTTGGTGTAATATCTCTTCTTCTTCGGGAGAATGATAGCCAGAATGAGTCCCGACTATGTTTAAATCTGGGGCTTGCTGCTTCCAGAAATCTGCGGCTTTGGTTGCTATTCCTGGTGCGCCGCCGTAAAAAAAGACTTTTGTACCTTTTTGCTTTTGTCCTAGTTCTCGCAGTAATGTTTCTGCTAGTTCAATTCCTGGACAACGTTGAACCTTTTGCCAAAATAGCCACTGCAAATACAAAACCACACCAGCACCATCAGGTATCACCAACTCAGCATCGTGAATTACCTTGGCTAGTGCGCTGTCTCGTTCTGCTTGCATGGTCATTTCTGCATTCAGCGTCACTACATGAGTACCTCTGCTGTGTTGCAGGCATTCTAGCAACCAGCCTGGATAGTTACTCATAACATGAACTGGTATTCCCAGCACCGAAAATACTTTAGGCGGTTTAGACATAGCCTATTCTAATTAGCCTCACATCACACCAGATTGTCTCGAACGATAGTTTATCAAATATTTTAATCAATCGCCTGGGCAATTTTAGGCAACTAGTAGTGAGAAAGTTACAGGGTTAAAAGTCTTTCAGGGCTTGATGTGGGCGGATATTTACGCAAGCAGGTTGTAATGTATACCAAAATTTTTTATGATTAAAATTTCTAATGAATATAAATGTATTAATTTGTCATATTTCATAACGAACCATCATTGGAATGCAATTGTTAGGAGCGATCGCATTTTCGTCATCGTAATCAGTGGTTGACAAAGATGAATCTGTCGTAAATCAGCCAGTATACTCATAAAAAAGGAGGTTAGCTTTTCTCTAACCAAAAATTTAAGTTTGCTTACCAGTGAAAATATCCAACACAATAAAACTAATAACTTACTAGGCAAAAATTCTATATTTATTTTTTATCAGTGTATTTCCATCACAATCCACTAATATTTTTGCATCAACTCGGTTTGACAGTTTAGTTAGTTTAACGGGCAGAAGTTGACAATGAGTAAAATCCGTATTGTTTTGATCGAAGATCATGACCTTACCCGTGTTGGTATTCGCACAGCACTACAGCAAAGAGATGAAATTGAAGTGCTAGGTGAAGCTGGCAATGCGGCGGAAGGCTTAAAGCTGTTAAGAATCTTACAGCCAGATATTGCGATCGTCGATATTGGTTTACCTGATAAAGATGGAATTGCACTGACCAGAGAAATTAAAGCAATTGCTACAGGCGAAGATGCTACCAAGGTGTTAATCTTAACCCTTCGAGATAATAAAGAAGCCGTTTTGGCTGCTTTTGCAGCTGGGGCGGACTCTTACTGTATGAAAGATATCAAATTTGATAATTTGCTAGAAGCCGTTAGAGTTACGTACAATGGCAACGCCTGGATTGATCCAGCGATCGCCAGAATTGTGTTACAACAGGCACAAGAGAATTCTCCTAAACAGGAAACTGTTGCCCAAGAAAATAAAAATATCCCCCAAAATCAAGACTTTGGGGAAAGTGAGGAAATAATTGACCCCTATACCCTGACAGAACGCGAGTTAGAAGTGTTACAGTTAATTGTCGAAGGTTGTAGCAATGCTGTTATAGCTGAACGACTTTATATTACAGTTGGGACTGTAAAAACACATGTCCGTAATATTCTGAATAAGCTATGCGCTGATGACCGTACCCAAGCAGCAGTTAGAGCTTTACGTTCTGGGTTGGTTGGCTAA
The DNA here is from genome assembly GCF_014698045.1 of Aulosira sp. FACHB-615. Classification (GTDB taxonomy): domain Bacteria; phylum Cyanobacteriota; class Cyanobacteriia; order Cyanobacteriales; family Nostocaceae; genus Nostoc_B. The sequence goes on along the minus strand of NZ_JACJSE010000030.1, from coordinate 64,688 downwards.
GGTAATTCCAGGGTTGAACAACCTTGGCATAAATTGAGGAAGAAGCTAACTTTGAGTCAATTTCTCAGTTCAAAGCAGGTAACTTCTATGATGAGAGCGATAGCTTTTTGATTTGTTTGCAGGTGGTCACTGGGTGGGATAAAAATTGTATTGTCTCGCCACACAAGTATCGGAAATAAAGTCAAATATGACTGAGACAGAGGTAGAAAAACTCAAGCTCATGATTGTCGATGATGAGCTAGATAATTTGGATTTACTCTACCGCACTTTTAGGCGAGATTTTCAAGTATTTAAAGCCAATCATGCCCTAAGTGCGCTGGACATATTGGAAAAAGAAGGTGAGATGGCCGTGATCATCTCAGATCAAAGAATGCCAGAAATGAATGGCACGGAATTTCTCAGTCGCACAGTAGAAAGGTTTCCTGATACCATTAGGATTCTTTTAACTGGCTTTACTGATGTGGAAGATTTGGTCGATGCTATCAACTCCGGTCAAGTATTCAAATATATCACAAAGCCTTGGAATCCTGAACGGCTCAAGTTACTAGTTGAACAAGCTACTGAGACATATCGTTTAGTCAAACAACGCACTCAAGAGTTGCGTCGGGCGCTACGCCGAGAATCTTTGTTTAATGAGGTGACAACAGCAATTCGAGAATCTCTCGATTATGGCAATATGTTGCAGAAAATTGTTGCCACCATCGGACAAACCTTTGATGCTACTTGTTGTTTGCTGATTCCGGTAGAAGGCGATCGCTTAACCAATGATAAATTTTCTTATCAAGATGCCAATTCTTCTATATTAAATTTTGCCTTTGACCATAGTTTGTTTGAGAAGGTTGTCGAAACTCGTCATTATCAACTCAATCAAGAAACCTTTGATGGCAACCCTTGTAACTATCTGGTAGTTCCTCTTACCTATCAGCAGCAACTATTAGCCGTACTTGCACTGTATCAGGTAGGACGTGATGAGCTTTGGCCAGATGAAGATATTAAATTGATTACAGGTGTCGCCGACCAAGCCGCTTTAGCTCTTTTTCAGGCGAAACTTTATCAACGCCTACAAGAAAAACAAGAGCAAATTCACGCTGAATTGGAAGTAGCACGCCAAATTCAACATAATTTGCTCCGCCAAAGCTTACCTGATATCAAAGAGGCAAAACTACAAGCCTGCTGCTATCCAGCGCGAGAAGTAGGAGGCGATTTTTTTGAAGTATTTGTCCACCCCAAAGGCGATTTATGGTTAGCAGTAGGTGATGTTTCCGGGAAAGGTGTACCTGCGGCTTTATTCATGGCTAGTGCCATTTCTGTACTGCGGCGCGAATTATCTCAAGAAACACCAGCCGAACCTCATATCATCGTCCAAAATCTCAATCATGCTTTGTGTAATGACTTAATTAGTAACAATTGTTTTATTACTCTCGTATTAGCTTGTTATACACCTAGTACAAAAGAACTAGTATATGCTAATGCTGGACATATCTACCCTCTACTATGGTCTCGCCAAACTGACTCAACCCAGCAGCCCAACTATCTTAAAGTACGTGGCATTCCTTTAGGGATCTTACCTACTTGGAAAGCACTCTCAGGAAGAGTAAATCTTTCCACTGGAGATACTTTATTGTTAGCTAGTGATGGGATTACTGAAGCATCAGTATCCAGTGAGTTACTAAAATGCGAACAACCAGATGCTAATCTTTCGCCAAGTAGCCACTCTATGCTGAACCAAGAAGGTCTTTGGCAACTTCTCCAAACAGAGCCACAACCACTTTCTCTGAACCATTTACTAGCTCGTATCCAAGCAAATAACCAAGTTCAAGAAGACGATCAAACTATACTTTCACTAGAGGTTTTATAAGTAATGAAAAGTGAGCTTCATGTACCAAGTGATTTGAATTATTTAAATATCGTCGAAAGCTGGTTGCTGGGATGCTTGAAAGTCAAGCTAGGAGATTCTGTAGATTGGTCTCGGCAGTCCAGTCGTTTACGATTGGCTTTGGTAGAAGCCTACTCTAATGTGGTGCGTCATGCCCACAAAGAGCAGCCAAATTTACCAGTATTACTGCGTTTAGAACTCAAAGACCGAGACATTTCCCTAGAAATCTGGGACTATGGCGAAGGCTACGATATGTCTACTTACCTAGCACCTAATCCCGTCGATAAACAAGAAGGGGGTTATGGGTGGCTAATTATGAATCGGTTAATGGATAAGGTAGAGTACCAATTACAAGTTAATGGCGCTAATTGCTTGAAATTAGAAGCTACAATTCCTGAATTGGTGAAATAACCCAGGATTCCTTGATGAATTTGGTTTTATAAATAAAATTATGTAGTCAGGGAGTAAGCAATGGTGATTAGTCTCCCCTCACAAACCTACGGTGTACACACAAGTCCAAGTAAAGTAATAAGAGCAGGAGTTGTGGCAGGGCTGTTTCGTTCCCTAAAAGTCTCTAATTTACAAGCGTATCAAGCAAAAAAATCAGGTGATTCAACAATTTTATTTACTCATGAGCCTGGCGATCGCACTTAAATTTACTGGTTAAAGCAGTAATTGTTCGATTACCAACTCCCTAAAATTTTTGGATGATACTCTTGACAAAATCCTGATCAAAGCGAATGAAACAGCCCTGGGAGTTGTGGGGAGTAAAAGAGGGTGAAAAATCCAATCAGAATACACGCGAAAGCAGTTGAGGGAAAAGCATTGTTACACTTCCCCGACTGCTTAAACCTCGCTTCGCTCGTTTCAGCAAAAAGTCGGGGGATTCTCTAAGAAGGCTACATAAACCAAGCCTGCGTAGGCAGGCTAAATCTAAATATTGCATAAAAACACACTTCAACAAATTTAGTGACCCTGCGTAGGCGGGTTTAGTTTGTGTAGCCCCAGACTTCAGTCTGAGGGCTATGCTGATGCGCCTTTTGGAATCACCAACTACTAAATCTCTTAAATGTAACGTAGCATACTTGACAGTCGCCTAAGTCAAGCATGAGGCATCTTGGTGAGAGATGACGTAAACTTTTTCAACATAAACACCCGACTCTAGTTATAATTTCCTATAAGTTGAAAAAACTCTTAAGAATTAGCGTAACTAATACGCTGCTCTCACACCGACTAGCTGACAACCACATTAGGAGGACTATCTATGGCGCTTGTACCATTGCGGCTGCTCTTGGATCACGCAGCTGAGAACGGTTACGGCATCCCAGCTTTTAACGTTAACAATTTGGAGCAGATTCAGGCAATCCTGAAGGCTGCTGCCGAGACAGATAGCCCCGTAATTTTGCAAGCTTCCCGTGGCGCTCGTAACTATGCAGGTGAAAACTTCCTGCGCCACCTGATTTTGGCTGCTGTAGAGACCTATCCTCACATTCCCATTGTCATGCACCAAGATCATGGTAATGCTCCTTCTACCTGCTACTCAGCTATCAAGAACAACTTCACTAGCGTGATGATGGACGGTTCTTTAGAAGCTGATGCTAAAACCCCTGCCAGCTTCGAGTACAACGTTAGTGTTACCCGCGAAGTTGTGAATGTAGCTCATGCTTTGGGCGTAAGTGTAGAAGGTGAACTCGGTTGCTTGGGTTCTTTGGAAACCGGCGCGGGTGAAGCTGAAGATGGACATGGTTTTGAAGGTACTCTTGACCATTCTCAACTGCTAACTGACCCCGATGAAGCTGTTAGCTTTGTAGAAGCAACCCAAGTAGATGCTTTGGCTGTAGCTATTGGTACTAGCCACGGTGCTTACAAGTTTACCCGCAAACCAACTGGCGAAATTTTGGCTATCAGCCGCATTGAAGAAATTCACCGTCGTCTACCTAACACCCACTTGGTAATGCACGGTTCTTCTTCTGTACCTGAAGATTTAATCGCTTTGATTAATGAGTACGGTGGTGCTATTCCTGAAACCTACGGCGTACCTGTAGAAGAAATTCAAAAAGGTATCAAGAGTGGTGTTCGTAAGGTGAACATCGACACCGACAACCGTTTGGCTATCACCGCAGCTGTGCGTGAAGCTTTATCAAAAAATCCCAAGGAATTTGACCCCCGTCACTTCCTCAAGCCTTCTATTACATATATGCAGAAGGTTTGTGCTGAACGCTATCAGCAATTTGGTACTGCTGGTAACGCAAGCAAGATTAAACAAGTTTCTCTGGAAGAGTTTGCTGCTAAGTATGCTAAAGGTGAATTAAACGCTGTCACCAAGGCTGCTGCTAAAGTTTAATTTAGCTAAAGAATTATAGGGGACACTTTTGTGTTTCCTTAAACTGAGGGTTTTAATATTAAAAATAAACCGGGAAACATAACAGTTTCTCGGTTTTTTGTTGAAATGAGAACAGGTGATAGGGGACAGGTGACAGGTGACAGTACGTAGTAGGATGTGTTAGCGACAGCGAACGCATCTACCGCAAAGTTTTCGGTGCGTTACGGCTTACGCCTAACACACCCTACACATACTCAGTAACCAGAGGTCATGACTGCACTCAACCTGAAAAAGCTGCATTACTGCTGATGCCGTCTTGGCTATCATTAAACCAGAAAAGCTACCGTTAATTGGCTTGCATCCCCATTGGCTACCTTAAAGATGAGTGCTGAGTTAAAAAGACGTTGCAATGCAACGTCTTTAAATTTAGATTACTGTATCGAGATTTGACGAGTTAAAATGCTCATCACTTCATCGGGATTACCTGTTGGTTGCAGTGGACTCCAATCTCCCACACTGGCGTAACCGATAACTTGCAAATAGTGAATTGTACTAGTCACAGCTTTGGGTGAACCGATTAGCAAATGTTTAATTGGTTCCCGGAAAGGAAATGGTTGTTGGGGAATTTGCTTGGGTGTGGGGAAGTGAAAGTTTTGTTTTAAGAACAGGGCGATTTGAGATTGGGCGAAGTTGAGTAATTGTGCCATCATTGTGTTGAAACTCCTGTATTTGAGTTTTATAAAAGCGATCGCTCTCTTCTTGCCAGAACCAGACGATCGCTTTTATCCTGTATTGAGTTTAGATAATGGCGATCGTTTTGTTCTTTGGAGAATTGAGCGATCGCCTTTATCATGTCTTTTATGCTAAAGTATAAATTTATACTTGTCAACTACTAATGCAAAAATTTTTGTTAGTAATTTTAAGTTTTTAACAGAGATAAATTATGTTGACTGGGCGTGATATTTGTCATATCAATTAACAAAATTATTGGCGAGTTTGTGCTTGAATAAAAGTTATATCCCCGACTTCTTAAAGAAATCGGGGATATTTTTGTGAACAGAAATTTTTGCTGGGTTATTACTTACGTTTAAAACAATCTATAGTCGGAAATTTAGGCGTTTTCAGTTGTAGTGTTAGAAGTTTCTTGTGTGCTGGCTTTTAAGCGACTGACAGAACTCCTGCGAACACGTTCACTTTTGCGAACACCGCCAGCCATTTCGTATTCAACACTATCTTTACCATATTTAAAAGCAACGCCAATTAGCATTCTATCATTTAATTCACCTAAACTTTTTTCCAATTGTTCCATTTCAAGTTTAGTTGAATCTATGACAACAAGAGCCGTATTATAAGCATTAAGTTTAGCGCGATATTGCTCAATTAATTGAATCATATTTTGTAGATTGCGATTATCGCCAAAATCCATATTTGGGTCAATCGCCTTAAGTCCAGATACTCTCAACTCAGCTTTTTCGACAATGCGAGATGTGCGTCTTTTTTGAGACATAATTATTTGCTTAATAAACTTTGCTAAAGCTAGTTTGTCTTAATTGCATTAAATTTTGCGTCAGTATATTTGACAAAATCTGGTGGTGTTTAGATTTTGTGCATCAGTAATATCTCTGCTAAAAATAAGTGCGGGAGTAGAGAGAATAAAAGCTAGAAATATATATTTTGTTTAGATGTCAAGGACTGGATTTATTGTCCTAACGACGGAATCTTTTGTCCTAACGACAGAACTTTTTGTCCTAACGACAGAACCTTTTGTCCTAACGACAGAACCTTTTGTCCTAACGACGGAATCTTTTGTCCTAACGACAGCAACTTTAAATATTAGTTGGTAAAACAACTTAACGCGCGGGTGCATCCCAGTTTTTAGTTTTCACATAGAGGATAATTGTCATTGCGTACTCCTTCGGAGAAACAAGCTACGCGTAGCGTCTCGCTCCAGAGGAACGACGTAGGCGTAAGACTTCCCGCAGGGTAGCAATCTCATGCACTCGTTCAAAATAGTAAGATTTTGCGATTGCTTTGTTCCTCGCAATAACACATAAAAAAGTGGGATGCTCCCTTAACGCGCAGCTTTCCCAAAGAATTATTCAACTAAATGAACCCAAGGCAAAACAGAATGAACTTTGTTAAATAAACGTTTATCACCTGTGTAGAAATTTGCCTGAAATCTTTGGGCTAACGCCAAATAATGAGCATCATAAGTAGCTGGGAGGTTGAGTTGTTGTGCGATTTCCCAAGCCTGTTGATGAAGTTGCTGATCACTGTAAAATTGAATAGATAAATTTAAAACATTATTGATACATTTTTGAGCTTCTGTCTGCAATAATTGTTTTGCCAGTTGCATTCTATGAAATACATTTGTGACTTCGTAGCATAAAAGAGTTGGAGCAATAATCTGAGCTTGGTTCTGCTCCCAATTATCCCACAAAGCTAAATATGGGGATGTTTTTGAGGTATAAGTAACTAATTTAATTAAAAAATTAGCATCTACACAAATAAATATTGTATTCATAGTTATTTTTGACTGAGTAACTAATCTGCTAACAATTGTTGGTCTCGTTCTTCTCGCATTTGATAAATTATTTGGTCAATATCTGGCTCAAAGGGTTGACCATTATATCTTTGTTGGATAGCTTGAGCATTAGTTAAAATTTTGGTACGTAAATCTTGCCAATTAGATTTATGCGCTAACTTTTGCTTCAATAGTTCTTGTTCTTCAACAGATAAAGCTTTGATGGCATTAACTAAAGATTCAACAAGCTGAATGTTCATAGATTTAAAATATTGATTACCATTTTTTGCTAATAGATAATTAAAATATAGCCGAATTTTTGTTGGGTTACGCTTTGTTTTATCAAACTTATCAAGCTAAGATAGGGTTTAATATCATGTCCGGTTAATTAGTTATGATTCCCACAGTCATTGCACCCCACCCCCTAACCCCTCCCCGTTCACGGGGAGGGGAGACAAAACATAGTTTTGGCGGGGTGGGGTTCTTCGGTTTTTATAAGTAATCAAGCGGACATGATATAATTTGTCTGAATCTAAATTATTTCAGTTAAATTGCGTAATTTAACGCTAAAACTGTGTATTTCTAAATAAATTAAGATGCACCTAAATTAAAGTAGCACATGGAACCTTTGACTACTGCGGCGATCGCACTTGGGTCTGTAGTCGCCACCAAAGCCTTAGAAAGAACAGGTGAAATGGTTGGCGAAACCCTGTGGAATAAAACTGGTGAGTTGCTTGTCAAGCTGAGAAAACACTCACCGAATGTTGTAGCGGCGATTGAAAAAGCACCAGCCACACCGTTAGATTATGGCAATGTTGTAATTGAAATAGAAGCTGCGGCTAAGGCTGATCCTGAAGTGGCGCAAGCTGTACAAGAAGTGGTGACAGCAGCACAAGCGGAGACGAATCCCAAGTTTGTAGACATCATGACAGCACCTAATTTAACAAAATTGGCAGACAAAATTGGTCAAGTTGTGATGTCGGGTGGGAAAGGTAAAGTTCAAGATATGCGTTTTTAATCTTATTTAATATTCTAAATTATTTCCCCAACCCGCCCAGAAATAAATTTCCGGGCTAATAGCGCAAGTCTACTCAAGTAGACTGAAACCTTTCTTCCTAGTCTTCTTCAGAAGACTTTAGCTATTAGCCTTAGAATTAATTCTGAGGCGGGTGTGACAACTGATGCACTTAACCATATATGCCTGAAGACTTTAAAAAGTTAAGCGATAAAATTGGTCAGGTTATTTTTCCTGGTGGGAAAGGAGTCATTAAAAATTTAGTTATAGAAGGACAAAAACAATTAACTCCCACAAAACATATACCACGCGGTTCTGTTCACTTTGTCGGGCGTGAAACAGAACTGACACAAGCACATGAAGACTTGCAGCGTGGTAATTATGTCGCAATATCAGGAATGGGAGGCGTAGGTAAAACAGAACTTGCTACCCAATACGCCAAACAATATCAAAATAATTATGGCGGTATTGTTTGGTTTAATGACAGAGCCAGTAATCTCGCGGCGGAAGTTTTGAGCTTTTTTGTTCAACTTGGTTTGGAGATACCCCAAGAACAAGGCGGAAGACTGTTAACCTTGAAAGAACAAGTTGCTTGGTGTTGGTTGCAATATCCCCAAACTGACTTACCCATATTAATCGTCTTTGATGATGTCACCAGCTTAGACAACCTGGGCGGAGTTGTCCCCAACGATAACCGCTTTCGGGTTTTGGTGACAACTCGCTTGCGAAATTTAGATCCAAACTTGATTCAAGAAATTCCTTTAGATGTTCTCTCACCAGAGAAAGCATTAGAACTGTTAAAAAAATTGTTGGGGAAAGACAAGCGAGTAGACAACCAACCAGAAACCGCAAATGCAATATGTGAATTTTTAGAATATTTACCTTTGGGGATAGAGTTAGTCGGTGCTTATTTAGCACAAGACCCAGATTTACATCTATATATAATGTTGGAGCGATTGCAACAACGCAAGTTAGCCGAAGCAGCATTACAAGACAGGGAAACTCTCAACTCAACACAACTGGGAGTGAAAGCCGCCTTTGCTTTAACTTGGGAAGAACTCGAACCACTGACGCAACAACTAGGCAGATTTTTGAGTTTATTTGCGCCCCAGTCTATTTTATGGGATTTGGTAGTGTGGGTGGCGATTGGTGGAGATGATGAAGATGAGCCTCCTGCAAGTGATGATGTAAACACTAGTCAAATTACCCCCCTTAATCCCCCCTTGGAAAGGGGGGAGACTAGAGAGTCTGATTCCTTCCCCGTGGAAAAGGGGGAGACTGAAGAGTTTGATTCTCTCCCTGTGGAAAGGGGGGAAACTGAAAAGTCTCGTTCTCTCCCCGTGGAAACAGAGAAAAGTTCCCTCCCCTTTACAAGGGGAGGGTTAGGGTGGGGTAATTCAACTGAAATCAACGAAGCAAAAAAACAACTCTACAAACGTCACTTGCTGCAACAAGTAGAAGACAGCCAAGGATATTATAAAATTCATGCCTTAGTGCGGTGGTTTTTGCAAGAACAGTTAGTCAATGCTGGCAAGATAAAGCCGGTTTTAGAAACCACTTTCGCTTCTGCAATGATAACCGTTGCTCAAAGCCTCCCCCAGTCAGCAACGTCTGAAGATATCAAACGTGTTAAAGATGTTATTCCCCACATTGAAGACTTGGGAGAACGGATAATTGCAGAAGTAACCCAAGCAAAAGAACAACAGATAAATTCCTCAGCATCAGTACCTAATGATGAAGTATTTTGGGTATTTGAGGGAGTAGCAAGATTTTATCAGGGACAAGGACTATATCAATTAGCTGAAGATCAGTATGCGGAATGCGTCAATGTTTGCCAAATTTTATTTACAGGTGATCATCCCGATGTTGCTACTAGCTTGAACAATTTAGCTTTACTTTACGATAGTCAAGGCAGGTATAGTGAAGCCAAACCTTTGTACATTGAAGCCTTGGCAATGACACAGCGCCTATTTGTTGATGATCATCCCGATGTCGCTACAAACTTGAACAATTTAGCCTTACTTTACTTTAGCCAAGGCAGGTATATTGAAGCCGAACCTTTGTACATTGAAGCTTTGGCGATGACACAGCGCCTATTTGTTGGTGATCATCCCAACGTCGCTACAAGCTTGAACAATTTAGCCTTACTTTACTTTAGCCAAGGCAGGTATATTGAAGCCGAACCTTTGTACATTGAAGCTTTGGCGATGACACAGCGCCTATTTGTTGGTGATCATCCCAACGTCGCTACAAGCTTGAACAATTTAGCCTTACTTTACTTTAGCCAAGGCAGGTATATTGAAGCCGAACCTTTGTACATTGAAGCTTTGGCGATGACACAGCGCCTATTTGTTGGTGATCATCCCAACGTCGCTACAAGCTTGAACAATTTAGCTGGGCTTTACGAAAGCCAAGGCATGTATGGTGAAGCCGAACCTTTGTTAATTGAAGCTTTGGCGATGATACAGCGCCTATTTGTTAGTGATCATCCCAACGTCGCTAGAAGCTTGAACAATTTAGCTGCACTTTACAAAAACCAAGGCAGGTATATTGAAGCCGAACCTTTGTACATTGAAGCTTTGGCGATGACACAGCGCCTATTTGTTGTTGATCATCCCGATGTCGCTAGAAGCTTGAACAATTTAGCCTTACTTTACTTTAGCCAAGGCAGGTATATTGAAGCCGAACCTTTGTACATTGAAGCTTTGGCGATGACACAGCGCCTATTTGTTGTTGATCATCCCGATGTCGCTAGAAGCTTGAACAATTTAGCCTTACTTTACTTTAGCCAAGGCAGGTATATTGAAGCCGAACCTTTGTACATTGAAGCTTTGGCGATGACACAGCGCCTATTTGTTGTTGATCATCCCGATGTCGCTAGAAGCTTGAACAATTTAGCCTTACTTTACTTTAGCCAAGGCAGGTATAGTGAAGCCGAACCTTTGTACATTGATGCTTTGGCGATGAGACAGCGCCTATTTGTTGGTGATCATCCCGATGTCGCTACTAGCTTGAACAATTTAGCCTTACTTTACGGTAGCCAAAGCAGGTATAGTGAAGCCGAACCTTTGTTAATTGAAGCCTTGGCGATGAGACAGCGCCTATTTGTTGGTGATCATCCCGATGTCGCTACTAGCTTGAACAGTTTAGCTGCACTTTACGAAAGCCAAGGCAGGTATGGTGAAGCCGAACCTTTGTACATTGAAGCCTTGGCGATGTTGCAACGAGTGTTAGGGGATAATCATCCCAATACAGTGACAGTGAGAGAAAATTTGGCAATTCTGCAACGCCAGTTAACTCCCGTTCCTATTTGGCAACGGTGGTTAGGTAAGTTTTTCCAATTATTATTAGTAATATTAATTTTACCGTTTTATTTATTGTGGCAACTGGCTAAAAAATTAATTCGTAATTCGTAATTCGTAATTATGCGAGAGGTTCAGATCCCCCCTAGCCCCCCTTAAAAAGGGGGGAATTTTTCTTCAAGTCCCCCTTTTTAAGGGGGATTTAGGGGGATCTTCAATGTTCAAACTGTACTAACTGAACCGTATTGGTTTATGAAGCGATCGCTCTCATCAATAATCAAGATACGATGGTTTTGCAGTAGGCGAATCGCAATGCTACCCTAGTTCATAGTCATGACAAAATCACAACAATATTTATGAACCTTCCGCCCCAACTACAAGAAAAGATTGAAAAATGGGCAAACAGTCAGGGAATATCAACTGAGCAATTTATCTTGCAAGCCATTACAGAAAAAATTGCAACTCTCAGTCAGCAAAAACTAGCAGAAGATACTCAACCCAACCTCAACCAAGCAAACCTCTATCGCAAAGATGGAATCTTAGTTGTAGACGCAGAATTACCAGCAAACTTTGATATTAATACTTTTATAGATGAATTGAGAGAAGAACGCATTCAAGAACAAATAGTTTAATGAAAGTTTTGTTTGATACTTCAGCCTTAGTTCCTGCAATAATTGTCAATCACCCACAACATTCGGTTTGTTTTACTAAGATTCAATCTGCAAAATCTGGGCAAATTCAAGGGTTTATTTCAACGCACAGTTTAGCTGAAACATATTCTGTCATCACACGCTTACCTGTTCAACCACGTATCAGTCCTCAACAAGCTCAAAGCATAGTTGTAGATATACTACAGTATTTAGAAGGAGTTCCACTAGTTGTCCAAGATTATCAAAATGCGATCGCTCAAATGGCAACTTTAAACCTTCCTGGTGGCGCTATTTTCGATGCTTTAATTGCTCAAGCTGCATTAAAAGCCCAAGTAGATATTTTACTAACATTAAATCCAAATCATTTTACTCGTTTGGGAAGTGCGATCGCTTCAATTGTACAAGTCCCTACGTAGCAAAAAATGGTTTTGCGCTTGGCGATCGCTCTCATCAACAATCAAGATACGATGGTTTTATGGTAGGCGATCGCTCTCATCAACAATCAAGATACGATGGTTTTATGGTAGGCGATCGCTGTTTGTAGATAGAATAAAATAAAGGTATATGTTGGTTGGAATTCAATGGAACCCAACATCATCAAGGCTACCATTTCTTTAATCACTCGTAAACAAATGCAACTAGAAGATTATTTTGAATTTCTAAATCCAGATGACATCCGAATTAAAGGACATCGCATTGGCATTGATCATGTAATTCAATATTACCTGCAAGGATATTCGTCAGAGGAGATTCTAGAAGAATTGCCTTCTCTTAATTTGGAAAAAATTTACGCGACGCTTACCTATTACCTGCAAAATCGTACAGAAATAGATGCTTATATGTTGCGGTTATCTAAGTGGCAAGAACAACGCTATCAAGAATCTTTAGCTAATCCTTCTCCTTTAATGCAACGTTTAAAAGCATTTAAAGCACAACGTGAACAGGAGTTACTCAACCGCGCGTGAAGATACGTTTTCTTTTAGATGAAAATTTGCCACCTAAGCTAAAGACTGCCGTTTTGCGCTTTGATTCAACAATAGATATTTTACGTGTAGGCGAGGCCAATGCACCACCATTAGGTACACTTGATCCAGATATATTAAAGTATCTAGAATTATCCGAAAGGTTATTAATTACAGACAATCGTAAAAGTATGCCTGGACATTTAGAAAAACACTGGAGTGATGGAGGGCATATTTGGGGGCTAGTTTGGTTACGTTCTAGTGGTAATCTTAGTAGCTGGGCAGAAACAATTTATATCATCTGGCAAGTGACAGAAGCAGAAGAGTGGATTGATAAACTAGACTGGATTCCCATCTAAAAAATTAATTTTCTATGGACGAGGCGGCGTTGATAATGGTTCAAATCTCCGACTTCTTCAAGAAATCGGTGTTTTAGTTGTAGACGCAGAATTACCAGCTAACTTTGATATTAATGCCTGTATAGATGAATTGAGAGAAGAACGTTTTACTCGTTTGGTAAGTGCGATCGCTTCAATTGTAAAAGTTCCTACGTAGAGAGAGGTTCAGATGTGTAGGTTGGGTGGAATGAAATGAAACCCAACATAATCAAAATTTTGTTGGGTTACGCTGTCGCTTCACCCAACCTACCATTTCTTTTGAAGTGACAATTGAAGATTTGATAAAAGTGGTGGAAGAATAAGTGAAGAAAAACCTGTATTTTAGCTAATTTATGTATGGCATCGTTTAATTTAAGTGTTGCTCTAAAATTCTTAAAAATTTATGCCACAGTCGGACTGATTAGTAGTTTGATAGTACATATATTGTCTTTGTTGCTCTCAGTCATTGATTTAAACTCCTTTGGAGTTGTACTAAGTTGCTTACAGTTAGGAATAATATTGCTGTCACTTTTCATTTGGTATATTAACCGTCAGATGAAATATGGTAATTCTGACAGAGACACATATCTTGAACAAAGGGAAAGCGATAGCACTTGGAAAATCACTTCATCACAATGTCCTAAATGGATGAAATTTATTATTCAGGCTAGTAATATATATACATTGCTCTTTTGGTGGTTAGGTTTTATTTTAGTAGCCATTCACCAAATGCCTTTTGAGACATGGGCAGTACGCTGTTTTTCCACAATATTAATGTTGATGTATCTAAGATGTTTAGCTTTAGTCATCGCTTGCTATCGAAGATACCAGATTTTTTAAGGCTAAGAATCAGACTGTAGTTTATATAACTACTATTTTCAGTGCGATCGCAACTAGATATTCTAAATCTATTGGTAAACTAGAGAAAGACCATAATAATGGTGTAAATATCAGCGATAAAAAGCAAGTAATGAGGTATATCATGCAACCGACAAAAACTAGACAAGCATTACTCAAAGCTATTTATGAAGAATTAGAACAAGCTTATGACGACACTTTAGAAGATGTTTTAGAGTTACTAAAAATTCGTAAAAATGAAGATGAAGAGGATATTCAAGATATTTATGCTGCGAAAAATGATACTACTATCTCTTGGGAGCAATATAAGCAAGAGAGTGCATGATTTATCAAATAGAAATTACAACCAGGGCAGCTAAACAATTAAAAAAGCTACCTGAAGATATTAAAGTTAAAATTGAAGAAAAAATTCAAGAGTTATCCAACAATCCTCGTCCTAATGGCGTGGTTAAGTTAGAGGGTGAAGAAGATACCTATCGTGTTCGCGTGGGTAAGTATCGTATATTATACGAGATTAAAGATGATTTATTAATAGTTAAAGTCGTTAAAATTAGTCATCGTAAAGATGTTTATCGCCGCAAATAGAGCTAGTTAAATTTAATCTTAGCCATGCTATTGATACTTTAGTTTGTTTCTGAATATAAACAGGACTTACGCAAAAGTATAAAAAAATGAACCGCAAAGGACGCATAGACGCGATAGCGGCTTCCCGCAGGGTAGGACACGAAGTTATAAGAGTTTGAGAGAGTTATTGCGTAAGTTTTAATCAACTCTGCTCGCATCCCTCCCCCAGATACAACGCCTCATTCTAAAGATTTCTGGACAATTGTAAGGGAAATGAAATATTGATGTTATTTTGGACTGCAACGAGTAGCTTGCTCAATCTCAGACTCTCAACAAGGTTGATGGTGTTGCAGTGGTCGGAATAGTTATCGTTTCTCATAGTAAACAATTGGCTCTGGGTGTGCAGGAACTTGCTGCACAAATGGTTCAGGGCAAAGTTGCGATTGCGGTGGCGGCTGGTATTGATGATGCGGAAAACCCACTTGGTACGGATGCGCTGAAGATTTATGAGGCGATCGCATCTGTATTTAGCGATGATGGTGTATTAGTATTGATGGATCTTGGTAGTGCGGTCATGAATGCAGAAATGGCTGTGGAGTTTCTGCCAGAAGCACACCAAGAAAAAGTATACCTCTGTGAAGCACCATTGGTTGAAGGTGCGATCGCCGCTACCGTTGCAGCCGCTATAGGTAAAAATATCCAGCAGGTAATAGCAGAAGCCAGAGGAGCATTAAACGCCAAAGCCACACAATTAGGCATTACTAATACAACATTTGTTAGCAGCATTAATACACAAGCAATAACAAGTACTGCTTATCCGAATCGAGAAATTCGGCTGACTGTGAGCAATCGTTTAGGCTTACATGCGCGTCCGGCGGCGCAGTTTGTCGCCACAGCCGCAAAATTTCAATCTCGCATTCATGTGCAGAATTTAACCAGAAATACTGCCGTTGTTCGGGGTGACAGTATTAACCAAGTGACAACTTTGGGAGTGCGTCAAGGACATGAAGTTTTAATTACTGCGACTGGTATTGATGCAGATGCAGCACTAGCGGCATTACAAACTTTATTTGCGAATAACTTTGGTGAAGATAATACAGCTGTTGTCTTGCCGCCAGCAGTCCAGCCAGAAGCAACAGCAGCGACTCATGGCGAACTTTCAGGAATTGCGGCTTCTCCCGGAGTTGCGATCGCACCTGTAATTCATTATCAACCTGCTCCGGTGACAGTAACACAATACCACGTCAACGACCCAGAAGCAGAATTGCAGCGTTTACAAGCAGCTATTCACACCGCACAACAAGAAATTCAGACAATCTTTTCCCAAGCAACTTTGCAAATCGGTGACACGGAAGCCGCTATTTTTGATGCTCATTTACTATTTTTAGAAGACCCTGTGTTGTTGGAAACTGTACAGCAACGCATCATGGAACATCACCTCAATGCCGAAGCAGCTTGGCAAGCCGCAGTGGATGAAGTTGCAACTTCCTACCGCACTTTAGATGATGCGTATTTAAAAGAACGTGTCGAAGATGTGGTGGATGTGGGACAAAGAGTGCTGCGACTGTTAGCCGGAAGTGCTGCTAGTAGTTTGTACCTTGCCGAACCTGCAATTTTACTAGCCACAGATTTGACACCTTCCGATACAGCCGGGTTAGACCCCAGTAAGGTACTCGGTATTTGTACAGTGTCAGGAAGTGCTACATCCCACAGCGCCATTATTGCGCGGACATTGGGGATTCCCGCCGTTTTGGGTGTCAATCCTGAAGTGCTGCGCTTGCAAGATGGTACTTTGATGGCGTTGGATGGTGAAAGCGGTAAAGCTTGGGTAGAACCAGAAGCAGATATTCTCGGTGCATTGGAGGCTAAACGAGAAGCTTGGCAAACTGCTAAACAAGAAGCACTCGCCAAGGCGCATCAACCAGCAATTACCCGTGATGGCAAACAAATCAATATCCTCGCCAATATTGGTAGTATTGCAGATGTCCAAGCGGCGGTGGCTGGTGGTGCGGAAGGTGTGGGACTGTTGCGGACGGAGTTTTTGTATTTAGGGAGAAACACCGCACCCACAGAAGAAGAACAACTAGCAGTGTATCAGGCGATCGCCCAAGTTTTAGATAACCGTCCGCTAATTATCCGCACCCTTGATGTTGGCGGTGACAAGCCATTACCTTATTTGCGATTCAACTTTTCTGAAGCTAACCCCTTCTTAGGCTGGCGGGGGATTCGTTTTTGTTTAGATCATCCAGATTTATTTAAAACTCAGTTAAGAGCCATTTTACGCGCCAGTGCGGAACACAAAATTAAGGTGATGTTCCCGATGATTGCTAGTGTCACAGAAGTACGAGCAGCTAAGGCAATTTTAGGGGAAGTACAGGCACAATTGCGGCAAGCTGGTATTTCTTTTGATGAAAATCTCCCAGTGGGTGTAATGATTGAAGTCCCGGCGGCTGTCGCCATCGCTGATAACTTAGCGGCGGAAGTTAACTTTTTCAGTATTGGGACAAATGATTTAAGTCAGTATGTCATGGCAGGCGATCGCACTAACCCCAGAGTAGCGTATTTAGCCGATGCCTTACACCCTGCTGTATTGCGAATGATTCAACGAACTGTTAAAGCAGCCCACGCCGCCGGAATTTGGGTAGGATTATGTGGAGAATTAGCCGCAGATCCAAGCGCCGCCGGAATATTATTAGGTTTGGGGTTAGATGAATTGAGCGTTAATCCCCAAGCTATCGGGATCATTAAACAAGCGATCGCAAAATTAACTGTAGCTCAAGCCGAGGCGATCGTTGCTACCGCATTACAATTAGATTCGGCAAATGATGTTAGAGCTTTGGTGCAGTGAAATGCTCACGCAAAGGCGCAAAGGCGCAAAGGTTTTTTCTCTGTGTCTGTCCACTACTTAAGATTTAATGTATAAATTGTCTCTAAAGTCTCAAATATGAATTGGAAGTACTACATCCCTCATATCTGGGAGCAAGAACGTCAAATCTGGGAAGATGTTTACTTACTTCCAGATGATGGTAGTTACAATGACGAAGCTCTCTGGTTAACTCTAGATGCTTTAGGTAATCCAAATAATCTAGAAGATGAATCTGATTTTGATGAGTTTGAAAAGAAGTTGTTGAAAAAACTTGGTGATAATTCTTATCTTATTGATGGAACAGAAATTGTAGTCAGGACAGAGGATTTTTCCAAAGCAGAACTTTTAGAGTGGGTGCGATTATGGTTGCAGCAGCAAGGATTTTCTGTTTCAGGGTTATTTGAAGCATCAGCAGAAGATTTTCAAGGTAAGGCTTTTCATGTAGATTTCGTGGCTCACCTTAAATCGTTAAATTGAGACTAGACTGGGGAAAGCTACGAAAAATTAGTAATGCAGTTTGCTTTCTCGTTTCCTTTAATCTATCGGATTCTTCAACCGAGCTTTCCTGATTGTCTTTGGAGTGGCGATCGCAATTGTAAGGCGATCGCACTTACTTTTGACGATGGCCCCCATCCCCAATACACACCCCAAGTTTTACAAGTTTTAGACCGCTACAATATCACAGCTAGTTTTTTTTGGTTGGGTGCTTGTGTGAATCGTTCACCAGATGTTGCTAAAGCCGTCAGCGACAGAGGCCATTGGATTGGTTTACACGGTTATGATCATCGTTCTTTCCCTTTACTGACTCCCAAGGAACTCAAGGAAAGTTTAGAAACAACCCAAGCCGCTATTTACAACGCTTGTAACCTGAACCCCTCACAGGTAGTTGATGTTCGACCTCCCAACGGTTTATTTACACCCAAAACTTTAAAATTTTTCCGTCAATGGAATTACCGTCCCGTCATGTGGAGTGTTGTCCCAGAAGACTGGGTAAGGCCAGGAATTAACACCGTAGTACGGCGAGTTCTACAACAAGTACAAAATGGTTCACTCATCGTCTTGCATGACGGCGTTTGTGGCGGACAAGATGTAGCCGCAACAATAGAAATCCTAATTCCGCAATTGCTACAACAAGGCTATCAGTTTGTGACAGTAGACAATTTATGGCAACACAAATAGGACTTACGTACCAAGATTGGGTGTAGGGGTGAAAGGGTATGGGGTGAAAGGGTTTTGAATACTTATACCATTTTGGATTTTAGATTTTGGATTTTGGATTGGGAAATTGCTTACTGGTGAGCTTTTCAGTAACCTATTTGTTGTAATCATTTTTCAAATTGGTATTACACCCTCATACCCCTGTACCCTGTTCTAAAACCTTATTTTTTCGTTTTTTGCGTAAGTCCTCACAAATAATGACGAAAAATCACCGATAGATCATCACTCGCCAAAACTCTTTGACAGATGACCCATCGGTTTATCTAAGAAATTTATATTAGTTAGGAATGAGATTAGAAAAAACTAATCATCAAACATAGAAAATTACAGACTTTTTAGCCTGTTCCCTGTTGCCTTTTAGAAAAAGAATATGTTAGCTACTCGTGGCTTTGTGCTTTGGAGCAACTTCACTTTCAGAATTTAAGGTTGAGGTGGTAGCCTCAGTACCTAAAATCTGATGTATTTCATTTATTGAACTTGGTTTGGCTACAGGTTCTTCTAATGGTTCGTTCACATATTCTATTAGGTCGTCTACTTGACAATCTAATGCCTTGCAGAACCTAATGATTCTTTCAATGTGGTCTGTCCCAGTTCTGCCGCTTTCCCAGTTTTGAATAGTGCTTTCAGTTACGCCTACAAGACGCGATAGTTCAAGCTGGGTAAGCCCTGCTCTTTCACGAAGCAAAGCAATCCTCGGTTTTGGCTTTTGTTTCACAGCTACAGCACTTTTATCTCGATATATAGTGCTAGATCCTAGCACCAAAAAAAACCTGCGCCTAGAAAATCCCTAAAAAAACTTTATTTTAAACTATCTTTCTTAAAAATCTCGCCCTAACGCCTTTTTTTATAAGCACTATTAAGCATTTGACGACTGCTCATAGGCACATCAAAGACATTTTTGTAACTGTCTTTCTAAATTAGCCCGTAACCATAAATCAGCCGCAGACCAAACCCACAGTTGATTCGGTGCTTCTACAAAATCCTCCGGTTTATGTGTGACAATTGCATCTAAAAGTTGGTCATCAACACAAACAAATTCGACAGCCGATTCAAAATCTCTTAATGGTGATGAACGTGCTATTTGGAGAATTTGTTGGTCAACAATACAAATGTTGATTTTTTCTCGTAACCAGTCAATTACTATTTCCGCAATTTGACTGTTTTGCAAGCGGCTAGTATAAGCAGCTATTTTTTGCCAGCCAATATCTGTTAAATACAGCTTGATGGATGGATGCACTCCATCGAGTAATTCTCTGACATCTTCTGTCAATTTGTTGCGATTTATCAAAGCATCTAAGATTAAATCGGCATCAACTAAAATCCTGAACACTTGCGACTCCCATGATCGACTGAATAAATACAGCTAAAATTTGGTTAATATCCATGACGTATGCGCCCCTGACAGTGAAGTGTAGTCAGCACTAAGTTTTTCTGTAGATAACCTGCGATCGCTTAAAGTACGAAGATAAGGTGCTGCTAATATAAACGAACATTAGTTGTAGTGATTAAAAGTTAAACTTACATAATCAACTACACGGGAATTAATCATTATTTCAGATTTGATTTTCCACATTTTTTTGCCAAATATTAAGGCAAGTAAATTATTTGTGATAAAACTATAAACTCAGAAAACACACTCCACTTCAAACAACCATCAAATACACGCAATAAAAGCAGGCTCTAACATAGCTCTGTCTTATACTGACTATTAGCCAAAATGACGGCAGATGATTGCTTGAGTTCCTGGTGCAGAATTTTTAGGAATTTTTTATGGTTTGAGTAACAGGTAATACAACTGCCCATTGCTAACGGTAACACCAGCACGCTCTCCAGCGATTTTACCCGTCCCCAAAAAATAATCTACTCTACCGGCACCTTTAATTGCTCCACCTGTATCTTGATCAAGCACATAACGGCTCACAATCTGATGTTCCATCTCGCCGTTAGCTTGGACAAAGGGAAAAGGAGCGCGAATCAAAGCTAAAGCCCCAGGTGGCATGAGAGACTTATCTGTAGCGATGGAACGTTCTGCGGTGAGTGGTACATTAATTGAACCTTGGGCTGGTGCGCCGTGGTTTTCTTGAAAAAACACAAAACTGGGATCACGGGGGATATAGATATTTAATTCTGGGGGATGCTGTTGGAAATAGTCGAGGATAATGGGCATTGTCATTCCCTGTAAGGGCAATTTGCCATCGTTGGCTAGTTCTCGACCAATACTTTTATAGTTGTAACCTGTATTACCTGCATAACCGATTGTTGTATCAGTACCATCGGTTAATTGTAGTCGCGCTGAACCCTGAATTTGAATCATATATGGTTCTAAGCGATCGCGGAACCAAAATAACTCTAATCCCCGTAATTTGCCTTTTGTCCCTTGTAAACCATCAGCACCTTCCAATTCTAAACGGGTAGGATGGGGCTGCGGCCAAGAATTGATATCGGGAGGTAATCGATAAACGGGATAGCGAAATTCATCTGTGGGAGTGCGACTAGCCAGATACAGTGGTTCATAATAAGCGGTAAATAAAACTGTACCTTTTTGGTCTTTGCCGACAGATTGATAATACACAAACTCTTTTTCAATGGCTTGGTGTAATTCTTTGGCAGAGTTTGATTTTAAAAGCAGTTCGCGGAATCTGGTTAAACTTTTGATGACGCGATTGCGTGTAATTCCGGTGACGGGATATTTTTGATAAGCTGCGATCGCCCGTGAAGTTTGCAAATATTGTAAACTGCGGTCAATAGAAGTAATTAAAGCTTTTTTATCTGCTAATTCATCAAAACAAGATAGGTCATCTTGACAACACCCCACAGGCGATCGTTCAATCAAAACTGATTGCTGGTTTTCTAAAGCATCTGGTACATACCATTTTTTGATGCGACATACCGCCGAACTCAGTTCTCGAAATCCTAATGGTTGCGTCCCCACCAAAACACTCAAAATAATGATTGGTGGGGTAAGGAAAGTGGCTAGTTTGTATAGCAATCCTAAATGATTTACAAACATTTCTCCCTTGTCTCCCTTCTCCCCCTACTCCCTTCGGTGTACACACAAGTCTTATAAAGTTCCCTAGTAGTGTTTCGATCCCCCCTTCAAAAGGCTACGGTGTACACACAGGTCTTGAAATCCTACCCAACGTTTGGTTTCGTCGTCTAGTTTCCGGTTTTGAGATCGTTCTAGAAGCCTGTCATTGCGAGGAGGAACGACGTAGGCGTAAGACTTCCCGCAGGGTAGCAATCGCAAGAATTACGGGATTATGCGATTACTTCGCTCCGCTATCGCTGCGCTCGTAATGACAATAGTTTAAGGGGTCTATAACGCCTAAAACCCTTGCAGTTACTACTTGTGTGTACACCGTAGCTTCAAAAGGGGGGAAAATATCTCAAAGTCCCCCTTTTTAAGGGGGATTTAGGGGGATCAGAGGATTTGTGTGTACACCGCAGCCCCCTACCTCCTACTCCCTACTCCCAATTCCCTCTTAAACTACTCATTCATATTGCGATAAGTCGCCACAGCAGAAGGCGAAATCCGGTTGAGATAACGGAATATCCAGTATTTAAAAATCGTGTCTAAAATCACTGGAAATGTCGCAATAAACAAAAAGATAAAATCGCGGTTGGCTGGTAAACCCCAATGGCGCGATACACCTTCTAAAATTACTTCCCAACCGTGGGGAGAGTGGAATCCCACAAACACATCAGTAAACAAAATGATAATAAATGCCTTGGCACTATCACTCAAACCATAAACAAGATTATCAAAGAAATCTTTCAGCACGGCAATAGATTGCTTACTCACCAGCAGCAACCAAACAAAAGCAATTACCGAGAAAATATCTGCAAACACATTTTTAATCGCATTTGCACTTTCATCCCGAAATTCTTCTGCGATTTCTGCGGCTTTTTCTTTGAGTTTCTCTTCTATTGCTTCTGGATTCAGAGGCGGTGCAATGCCAATTAAATTTTCAAATCTTATTCTTTCTTCAAATCTTTGTAACTCTGATAAAGCTTCTTCTTCCATTTCAAAGTTTAGGAAGACATTAGCTGTTTCGGCTGGTCTAAAATTGGGAATTAATGGCCCAACAATCAAAGCTTTTGATAGTTGATGTGCTAAAAGAGGTACAATAATTAGTAATAATATAAATCTGATAGATATGATAGTTCTTCTTTGAGCTTGCCGAAAGCTTTTAACAACATCCTGCTCAGAATTTGGGTCTAACTCGACTTGTAAACGACTAATAGTTCCTAAAATTGAGCGAGGCAATACACCTGTTGTATCAGCTTTCCGCCGTGGTTTTTGTTTGGTTTCTAGGTTTTTATTTGGTAATTGTGGAGCTAATGGGGCGGGTGATTTTTGCGGAGTAACATCAGCAACTTTGACTATTTGTGGTTGATTAACTATGACAGAATTAGTTTCAATATCAGGTACGGTATATTTTGATATGACTTCATCAATAAATCTTAATTTTTCTAAAATTATCTCCGCACTAGGATATTCTATACCTGTTTTTCGTGCCGCTTTTTGATTAGATTCGTTGGAAAACCAACGGCTGGCGCGAAATTCTGTGAGGCGCATCCGCGCAATTTTTAATTGTTTTTTAAGGTCTGCCTCAAAATAATCCATCATGCTGTTGCTGTATTGGCTTGAGTCAGCATCTATTTTTTTACCGTTGAAATGCTCATCTTCGATGGATTTAATTTGTAATGCTGCTTGATAAGCCTCATCAAGAGAACGCTGTGGCGTTAATAAGTACCAACGGTAAGCAGCTAGTAAGTAAGAGTAAATTTTTTGGGTAAAAGCGAAATTATTCATTGTAGGCAATTATCCAGCCTTTTCTAGTGATTCTTAACCCTAAGTTAACGCACAAGATATACTAACCAAATCTAGAAGGAGAAAGTTTGTGGTTTCACATTCTGTTTGGATTGTCGGCAATAGCCGCAGTGGTAAGACAACTCGTTTGGTAGAACATTTTTGTCGTTGGCTACAAATAGAAAATCACAACTTGGGATTATTTTATACTAAAAAAGCTGGAAAAAAATCTGACAATTCCTTTTCAAAACCTTTTGTTTTAAAACAAACAGAACCTGGAGTTTTGGTATTAGCAGCAAATGATGACAATCGTCGGGAATTGTCTGACAAAATTGTTACAAAAACTTTAGGAAAATATCCCATTCGTGCTAAAACTCCCTTGGGTTTTTTTCAAGATGAAGTTATTTTATTTTGGCCTTTACTCATTGAGTTACTGCATCTTAAGGCACAATTTCCAGTAAGATTGCGCCCAGAAACTGAACAGGAATTAGCTACAAAACTCTGGCGTGAGCAAATCGATGCAGATATTCTGCGGCGTGCTGGAGTGAATGAATACCGTTTAGTCCGACGAATTTTGGACTTGTTGCAACTAGCCGCCTACAGTGGTACGGCTTGTGAAGGAATTGCTGAAGTTTTACAAAGCGGTTTAGAGGACAACGGCGTAAATCTAGAGCCGGAATTTTTAGCATCTTTGCTGCTAGATTGGCGTAACTGGTGTTTAGAGCGAGGCTTGCTCACTTATGGGATTATAACTGAACTCTACACGCAACACTTGTTAAGCGATCGCCATTATCAAGAACGTCTCAGGCAACGGTATCAAGCCATACTAGCTGATGATGTTGATGATTATCCAGCCGCAACCCGACAGTTATTTGAAACACTTTTACAGCAGGGTGCTGCTGGTGCATTTACTTACAACCCTGATGGCGCTGTACGCTTGGGTTTGGGGGCTGATCCCAACTATTTGGAAGGGTTGGCAAGGCATTGTCGCTTAGAAACTTTATTTACACCAGTCGCCCCATCCTTAGCCGATAACCTAGCTAGACCAATGGTAGAATTTATTACTCAACCAATGGTGATGTTAGAGTTACCTGCAACAGTCCAATCAATTCAAACTACCTCCCGTGCTGAACTATTGCGAACCACAGCCGAGGTGATTGGCAAAGCGATTAAGTCAGAAAGAATACAACCAGAAGAAATTGCCATCATCGCACCTGGTTTAGATGCGATCGCCCGTTACACCATCACCGAAATTCTCACCAAGCAAAACATCCCCGTCGAATCACTCAACGACCAACGCCCCTTAATTAGTTCACCCATGATTCGGGCATTATTAACCATGCTGGCACTCGTTTATCCCGGCTTGGGACGCTTGGTAGATAGAGATGCGGTGGCGGAGATGTTGGTGGTGTTGAGTAGGAGGCAGGGGGAGAGGGGAGAGAGGGGAGAGAGGGGGGAGGGGGGAGACAAGGGAGAAATATTTACTCAGCACTCCATACTCAGCACTCACATCGACCCGGTACGTGCCGGGTTAATTGCTGATTATTGTTTTGTACCTCATCCCGACAAACCTAATTTATTACCCGTCACCTCTTTTGAACGCTGGGATAGAATTGGCTATGCTGCGACCACAGCTTACACTCAGATATTACAGTGGATTGAAAAACAGCGATCGCAACAAGAACAGCGTTTAATTCCTAGCCCGATTTCGCTGTTGTATCTGGCAATTCAAGACTTTTTGTGTAAAGACAGTAACCCACCTTATGACCAAATGGCAGCCCTGCGGGAATTGCTGGAAACTGCCCAACATTATTGGGAAATTGATACTAGGTTGAGGCAGGAGGTAGGGGGAGAAGGGAGACAAGGGGGACAAGGCGGACAAGGCGGACAAGGCGGACAAGGGAGCAATCTTTCTACCTTGTCTACCCCCTCTACCTTGTCTACCCCCTCTCAGCACTCAGCACTCAGCACTACCTTGGCTGAATTTATTCAATTGTTGCGGCGTGGTACGATTACTGCCAATCCTTATCCCTTGCGTCCTATTGGCTTGTCGAGAAAAGCCGTCACCTTAGCAACTATTTTCCAATATCGTTCGAGTCGGCGATCGCATCGTTGGCATTTTTGGCTAGATGCTGGTTCTCCATTGTGGGCAAAAGGTGGTGCAGCGACATTATTTGGTGCGCCGTTATTCTTGCGCGATAGGTTAGGCGAATCTTGGACAGCCGAAGATGAAAAAATTAGCGAACAAGAAAGATTACAGCGAATTTTGGCAGACTTACTCTCCCGTGTATCCGAGAAAGTTTATTTATGTCATAGTGATTTAGCCGTCAACGGCCAAGAACAACTAGGGCCACTCCTACCCTTAGTACATACCTGTGTATCCGTGATTTCCAAAGTGGCTTGACACTGAATCAAAATTTTCCCAAATATCAACAGGATTTACACAATGATAGGCAAGGTCATTGAGCTTAGTCATTGAAGCGGTAAACCTGGATTTGCTAAGATTTCCAGTGCGTAAACTTTTAAATAGAGCAGTTCTTCACTACCATGCCAGCATCAACAATTGACGGTAAAGACGCGATCGCTATCCAAGCCGCAAAAGCAGGGGTGGCTGTGTGCGATCGCTCTTTTTGGGGACGTATCCGAGTAGCAGATGGCGATCGCATCCGATTTTTACACAATCAAAGTACCAACGATTTTCAAAGCCGCAAACCAGGACAAGGCTGTGAAACGGTGATGGTGACATCCACAGCCCGGACAATTGACTTGGTGAGTGCATACATTCTTGAAGATGCGGTACTGCTGTTAGTTTCGCCCAATCGTCGAGAATTTTTGATGCAGTGGCTAGACCGCTATATCTTTTTTGCCGATAAAGTAGAGTTAACGGACATCACCGAAGAAACTGCAACCTTTAGCCTGATTGGGCCAGATAGCGATGCAATTGTGGAAAAATTAGGTGCAGGGGCAATTATTGGTCAACCTGACGGCAATCACTTGTTAGTTGATGGTGGGGTGATTGTCGCTGTAGGGAGTGGGTTAGGATTGCCTGGATATACCTTAATTTTGCCAGCTACAGAGAAACAGCAAGTATGGCAGAAAATATTAGAATTTGGGGCTGTAGAATTGAGCGATCGCGCTTGGGAAACCTTACGCATTCTCCAAGGTAGACCAAACCCAGATGCAGAACTCACAGATGATTACAATCCCCTAGAAGTCGGTTTATGGCAGACGATATCCTTTAATAAAGGCTGTTACATCGGACAAGAAACTATCGCCCGGTTAAATACCTATAAAGGTGTTAAACAAAATCTTTGGGGAATTCGCCTCAGCGCCCCAGTTGAAATTGGCAGTGCGATCGCCCTGGGAGATGAAAAAATCGGCAAACTCACAAGTTATACCGAAATCAGTGACGGTTACTTTGGACTTGGGTACATTCGTACCAAAGCTGGCGGTGTGGGCTTAAAAGTCAAAATCGGCGAAGTTGAAGGTGAAATTGTGGATATCCCTTTTGTCTCCCATGAGTATCCGGAATAGTCAACTTATTTTACGGATAGCTCACTCATTTTTATCACTACTTAGGACTTACGCAAGAACCTTCTCAAATCCTCTTAACTTCGTGTCCTACCCTTCGGGAAGCCACTTCGTGTCTATGCGCTCTTTGCGGTTAGTTTTTTCATGATTTTGCGTAAGTCCTGACTACTGTTGTCCCAGTGTTAAAACTTGAGATGGCATATCCACCACTAATTTGCGATTTTTTAACCACTGACGACCTAGTAAGATTTCGGTTAATCCTTGTCCCACATGAACAGGAATATCAAGATATTCTTGATCAATTCGCACTTTTCCTAAATAAATCTCAAATTCTGCTTCTCCTTGGGCTGTCAGCATGGTTTGTTGTTCTAAATATACCCAATTGAGTGCTTCTAAATCCTGGTTATTAATTGCTAACCACCAAGAAAATCCCGTATCAAAAAGTGCATCTACTGGTATTTCTAAACCATCAGCAGCTATTAAATCTATCTCAAAAAATAACTCATCCTCATCACCAAAGTGTCCAGAAATCATATTCTGCCGCACATCCCAGTTTCATTAATACGGAAAACGTGCAATCTAGCACTGGGGTATTTTTCATGCGCTATTTTTGCAACTACCAATACATCCTGATCAATAAAATAATCTCCACTTTCTGGCTCAATTGCCACATACCAGTTGTAATGAGTTCTAATTAATTCTGGTTGTAACTGATCAAAAATAAATTTGCAGCGTTGTTTGAATGCTTCTCGTTCAGCATTCCATTGAGATTTTTGTTCCTCCGTCCACTGAATTTGCGGGAAGATTCTTCCCCGACGTAATGTGCGAGTAGACTTGGCTTCAGTCATAGAAATTATTTAAATGGGATTTTGTTGCGAGTTGTAACTAATTGGATTGTAAAAGTAGATCCTTCATCTAGTTTACTTCTGACAGAAATAGAACCTCCACAGCGCCACAATAACCGCTTAACAATTGTTAAACCTAAGCCAGCACCACTCAAATCTTCCGTAGTTCCCGAACGGACTCGATAAAAGCAATCAAAGATTTTGCTAATTTCACTTTCCGCAATGCCAATACCTGTATCGCGGAATTCTAACTGGACATAATCGGCTTGAAGACGCGCTCTTACCCAGACTTGCCCACCTTTGGGGGTAAACTTAATACTGTTTTGCAGCAAATTAATTACTATTTGCTTGAGTCCGCCAGTCACACACCAAACCCCTGGTAGTTCTGTTGGTACAGTGTAAGCGAGCATAATGCCTTTTTCTTGAGCTACAGGCTGGTAGGTGCTAACTACGCCAGGGACAATATCTGAAAGACGTACTAGTTCTAGGCTGGTGGTTTCTAAATTATGTTCCAGGTTGACCAGATCCAGTAAACCAGTGATTAGTATACTCTGGCGATCGCACTGAGTATTGAGCATTTGTAAATAACGTTGTCGCTGTGGCGGTTTAATCGTAGGTGAATTTAACAACGACAATGCTGTTTTCATGTGTGTTAAAGGTGTCCGTAGTTCTTGGCACACACTACTTAAATAATCATCTTTGAGTTGTTCTTTATTTTGGAGTTTTTGATTTTGTTCTCGTAATTTGGCAATGCGTTTATTACTAATTTGACGTTGAATGGAATTTTGGCGCTGGAGTTGTTTGGCCATGAGTTGACTGATAAGTGCAGGTTCGATGGTGCTGGGATAAATCAACTCAGCCGGAAAAACTGCCGATGATTCTGGTACAGCTACTTGTTTGAGACCATCTAAAACTTGCTGAATGATTCTGCCTTCCATTGTCATCACAGCCAGTAATGACGGAATTTTAACTGTTTTGCCTTTATGAGTTTGGCGGTTTTGATTTCTTTTACGTGGACGACGCGCCACAATTAAACTACAAAATCGCGGCGAGGATACTATAAAAAAGTATTCTCGCCGTAGTTGATAATTTGATAATAACTGTACCCAATTTTGTTGCTGTGGGCTGGTTTCATCTGTAATCTGATTTTCTGCCCCAGCATTAATTTTATCTATCCGACAAATATTAATTAGGCCAGATGCACTCATCGCAGATTGATAACGCTTTAATTCTGCGTGCCAAATTTTTCCCGGTGGTAACTTAACCCAAAAAGTTGCCGTAATTTGTTGTTCAATCAATAAATCAATGTGTGACCTCAGCAGCGATAACAAACTAGCAGGATTGCTTGGCAATGGTTGAGGTGGTGTTTCCACTCCCAAAGCCAGCTGATAGATGGATAACTCCTTACGCAGAGAATCATTCATGAGTCAAGCACAACAAGGAAGAAATAATTATGTCATTGATTGCCAATTTTATGTAAGGTATTTTTACAAAAAGAATATGTAAAATACATTTGGATAGAAAGTATGAAGGATGAAGTTTGAAGTCTGAAAGAATGTCTATAGCAGGAAACACAAGACAATCCCGATGAAACTGAATTTCACAAGCCTTGTATAAAAGAGCGACTAGTATATTTACTCAGCACTTTAATTGAAACAGTAAAATCCTGGTAATCTTCAGACTTCAGACTTCAGACTTCAGACTTCAGACTTCAGACTTCAGACTTCATTTTTTAGTCTGACTTGTAACGCATCCCGCGCATGTTCTCGGTCATCAAAGTGGATTTTTTCTGTACCGAGAATTTGATAGTCTTCATGACCTTTACCCGCTAACAACACGCCATCACCGGGTTCAGCTTGCAAAATTGCGGTGCGAATAGCTGTAGCGCGATCGCAAATTACAGTCGGTTGCACCGTGTCGGATATTCCGGCAAGAACATCTTGCAAAATTCTTTCGGGGTCTTCGGTGCGGGGGTTGTCGGAAGTGACTACAGCCACATCTGCTAACTCGGCGGCGATTTTACCCATTTTTGGGCGTTTGGTGCGATCGCGATCGCCTCCACAACCAAATACACAAATCATTTTACCGGGAATAAACGGCCTTGCCGCTTTGAGTAAATTTTCCAGGCTATCGGGCGTATGGGCATAATCAACAATCACGCTGATATCTTGTTGCGGACTGATTTGTACTCGTTCCATCCGTCCCGGAACCCCAGGAAAATCACTAATTGCACTGGCGATTAACTCTAAGTCAAGTCCTAAATGCAGAACTGCACCCACCGCCGCCAAAACATTTTCTAAGTTATATTGACCAACCAACGGTGAGCGAAACTCCACCTCACCCTTTGGAGTATGCAGCAAACCACTCACACCATTGGGTTGATAATTTAAATCGCTCATCCACAAATCGGCACTGGGTTCGCTGACGCTGTAACTCCAAACTTGTTCTGATGGCAATCTGCTAATTAACTGTTTACCGTAGGAGTCATCAGCGTTAATAATTGCCTTACCTTTGAGATATGCCGGACTAAATAACAGCGCCTTAGCAGCGAAATAATCCTCCATATCGCTGTGATAGTCCAGATGGTCTTGGGTGAGATTGGTGAATACTCCCACCTCAAACGGACAACCCAAGACTCGACCTTGTGCCAAAGCATGGGAACTAACTTCCATTACGCCAAACTCACAACCTGCATTCACGGCGGCTGCTAACTGCTGTTGTAGTTCCACTGCAAAGGGTGTGGTGTGGATCGCAGTTTGGACAAATCCCGGCCAGCGAGTGTATAAAGTCCCCATCAAAGCCGTTACTAGACGAGCTTTGTTCAGGAAAAATTCAATTAAGTGAGTTGTGGTGGTTTTACCATTGGTGCCGGTCACACCCACTAACTTGAGTTTTTGTCCGGGATAATCGTAAAAAGCCGCCGCTATTTGAGCGCAAGCTTGAGTCATATCATTAGCACTAATCACTACAGCCTCCGGGGTGGGAGGATTTTTTTCGGCAGCTTCAGCAGAAACAATCGCTGCTACTGCGCCGGATGCGATCGCACTTGGCCAAAATTCGCCACCGTCCACCCGCGTTCCTGGCATTCCAATAAATAAATCTCCCTCACCGCAAGCATGGGAGTTAGTTTTCAAACCCTTGACTTCTGCATCTGCTAAGTCAGAACTGTTAGGCAATTGTGCCACACTATCTATTGCTGCTAGTAATTCCCGCAATTTCATCTTGTGAACCTCGCCACACTCGTATCTTGCGCTTATTCTGCATCATTTTTTTTGATATTGGATAAATACTTACACAACATTTGCTGAATTTGCTGGACATTTGCACGGGGAGAAGGACGTGGTAGAGCTTGTTCAAAAGCTTCTACACCGGGGATATTGGCTAAAACCAGCACTGGGACTTCATATTGATAAGCCAGCAACCAATCTTCACGAGTTGTAATGTCACGAATTTCTAACTCAACACCCAAATTGTCTGTCTCTAAAATTTGCTCTAGTTTTTCCTGCAAGCCCTCGCACAAATGACAACCAGGTTTACTGTACAAAATCAACCGCATTTCCTAAATACCAATACTTTTAGCCATCCTAAGTCATTCGTGAACAACTATAGCCATCCTCAATGATTTCTCTTCCTTGTCTGTGTTTAGGAATTTGTCTAATTTTAGATTTTGGTAAGAATTTTTGCTACTCTAGAGTAAAAATTTATGTGCAGCTATGTCTAACGTCGAAAAAATTAGTGTTGCGCTTACCCCAGAAATGGTCGCTTTTGTACGCAATGCGGTAGAATCTGGTGAATATGCCAGCAGTAGTGAAGTGATTAGAGAAGCATTACGAGACTGGAAGCAAAAACGCCTGTTACAGTTGCAAAATATTGATGAATTACGTAGTCTTTGGCAAGCTGGGATTGACAGTGGTGCTGGGCAGTATACAGATATAGAAGCTATTAAGCAGGAAGCCCGTCGGCGTTTAGGTCAAGCTTCTCAAAAGGATGCGTAATTTGTGGGACGTTTTAATTACGAATTAATTTTTTAGCCGATCGCCATAACAGAGAAAACTTCCACATTATTCCCACAGAAAAAGGCGAATGGAGGGTCATCTGCCTTCTAAGATGGACTATAGTCAGTTTTTGTGGAGTTTTGGGAATGACCGCAACAGATCCTGTAAAGTTAATGAAGCAAGAGGTTGGTAAAGCCGCAGCCCTACTAGTAAAATCAGGTTCAATTGTCGGTTTAGGTACGGGTTCAACAACAGCGTATACAATTCAGTATTTAGGCGATCGCCTGAAATCTGGTGAACTCACAGATATTGTCGGGATTCCTACTTCTTTTCAATCGGAAGTATTAGCCAAAGAATATGGTGTACCTCTCACCACTTTAGATGCTGTTGACCACATTGATATTGCTATTGATGGGGCAGATGAAGTTGACCCCCAAAAGAATTTGATTAAAGGTGGCGGCGCAGCCCATACCCGCGAAAAAGTAGTTGATTATCTAGCCAAACAATTTGTTGTGGTGGTAGACAGTGGTAAGCTAGTCGATCGCTTGGGTTCTGTGTTTGCAGTTCCCGTCGAAGTTATCCCAATGGCAATTACACCTGTGACTAATGCCATTAAACAACTTGGCGGTAAACCAGAACTACGTATGGGTGTAAAAAAAGCTGGGCCAGTCATCACCGACCAAGGTAACTTTGTCCTAGATGTCAGATTCGACTCCATTGATGACCCAGTGAATTTAGAAAAAATCCTCAATAATATTCCTGGCGTTTTAGAAAACGGCATCTTTGTTAACTGTGCAGATGTCGTTTTAGTTGGCGAAGTGGTAGATGGTCAGCCAGTAGTTAGGCAGTTGTAAAAGGGTGTAAGGGTTGAAGGGTGTAGGAGTGTAAGAGTTTTTACACCCCATCCTTCCCTATTTTGAAATAGCCGATTCTGTACTCAACACTCACACTTCGACTACGCTCAGTGTACACACTCAGCACTCATTACTCAGCACTCAGCACTCAAATTAAGCACTCAAATTAAGCGTACTTCTTAATTACTTGGGCAAAATCGGGTACAGCTTCTTCTATATATGGTTTTGCTGAACCTCTGAGTTTTTCATAAGTTCCTCGCACAATAGGCCGTGTTACCTTCTTCACCCTGGCATCAGTAACACTCAAGAGTGCATCTGCTGTGCGAGATTTATTACTAGTGAGATGCTTCACTGGATCACCATTTTGTAAGCCTTCATGCCACATTGGATCAAGTGCTGTAAAGCATTCTGGTAGAAGTTGCTCAACAGCATAAGGGATATATCCGGGCTTAACGCCTTTCAATACTCCATAGGCAGTTTTGAGTGCAATACCGCTAAGACCTGACTTAGAAGTGATTTGTGATTCTAAAAGTTGGCAACAGTCATCAACAACCATTGCTTTTTTGTCTGAGTTTAAAAGTTGGTCGCTCAGTCCCATTTCACTCCTCCATAATGTTAAGGCGATCGCTTTTCTCTATTTCCTCACTAAGTTAGGAAATTATCAAAAATGTTAACAGAGCTAGACAGTTTTCGTAGCCTTGCTGTTATAGGTTGACAGACTTTAGTGATTATGGCTCAAGATTTTTGTTTTAATCAGGGGTTTATGGGGTGAAGGGGTTTATGGGTGTGTGGGTTTAGATACTAAGTTGTTTTCAGAAATAGTATTCCTACTCCCCATTCCCTACTCCCTACTCCCACCCCAAATCACTACCTTGAACTCCAAGGTTTTATAAGTTAATTACGGATTTTTTGGGAATAAAACGAGGCTGATTCTGTTTGTGCGGCACAGTCTTGGGCAAACTGAATCAGATGATGTCCCACTAGTCCAACGTGAATTAAGGACTCTATATTCCCTGATTTGAGTGCTGGTTTAGCCATTTGCCAAAAAGTTTGGCGATAGTTACCAAATACACCCACACGCAACAAAATATTAGTTAAATAAGTTAACCCTTTGCGAATATTTGCCCAGGAAGTCCGCGCCGGACTATTGGGTACAGCGATGCGGTTGGGGTAAGTATGTTCCATGTTGTAGGCAAATCGCTGATATAAAAATTCTGGCTGATATGCTTCAGTGATACAACGTCGCCACATTTCCACAACTTGCTGATATGGCATCAAAAACTCGACATTTGATTCTCGGCTGTCATCAAATACGAGTCGCCCTTCGGCTTCTAATCTCCGCCATAAAGGAGTTCTGGGTAAAGCATGAAGTAAGTTAATTGTCAACATCGGAATTTGTGACAGCCGAATAAATTCGAGGATGCGGTCTGCGGTTTCTGGTGTATCTGTATCTAAGCCGATGATGATGCCTGAAACAACTTCCATACCATAGCTATTCAAAACCTGAATCGCTTCTAAAATTGGCATACTGAGATTCTGCACTTTAGAAATTGATTGCAGCGCCTCTGTGTCTGGGGTTTCGATACCGCAAAACACTGTACAAAAGTAAGCTTCGCGCATCATCTCCAGGAGTTTTGGACTTTGCGCGAGGTTCAGGGTGGCTTCACAGGCAAATTGAATGGGATAACCGTTGCGCTGTTGCCAGTCAATTAAGTGGGGTAATAGCTGCATTGTGGCGCGGCGATCGCCTACAAAGTTATCATCCACAAAATATACTGCGCCGATATTGCCAGATTCCAGCATCGCATCTAGTTCTGCCAATACTTGCGCTGGGGTCTTCATCCGTGGGCTTCTACCGTAAAGTTCAGGAATATCACAAAATTCGCAGCGATAAGGACAGCCGCTAGAAAACTGGACATTGGCTAAGAAATAATGATTCAGATTCACCAAATGATAAGCGGGGGTGGGAAATTCACTCAGGGGTAAACGTTCCTTGGTTTCAAAGCGAATTTGTTGTGGCGGACGTTGGTGGTGTTGGTCGAGATACTCAATCATGCGATCGCTGGCATCGCCTAATTCACCCAAATGTAAAATATCAAAATCTGGATAATATTCTGGACAACCAGACACCGAAGGTCCGCCTAAAACAGTAATTTTGCCTTGCTGATGCGCCAGTTGGTTAATGTGATTAATCTGCGGTTTTTGGATGTGCATCCCACTGACAATCACCACATCCGCCCATTGATAATCAGATGTTTTGGCTGGGTGTAAATTCTCATCAATAAAGCGTACTTCCCATTCTTGTGGCAAATAAGCAGCCACAATTAAAATCCCTTGGGGTGGCATAAAAGCCCGGACATTTCCCATTAGTGGATAAGCATGATGAAACGTGCCGAAAGAGCGACTGTATTTGGGGAAGATACAAAGAATGCGTCGATGATGTAAAGGAACGTAGCGGGCTTTTTTCGGGTTAGGAGCAGATGCCAAATCAGTCGCTACAGGAGTTTGGTTCTGAAAAGACTTTAACTGCACAGTCATTGTTAATTTTTCACCAAAGAAAATAGCAGCTAATTTTGCAAATAAATTGTCAAATTAGCTGTAATTTCAAATAACTTACTGTGATATTTTAAAATTCTGTAACTGTCCAAATATACACATTTTTCTAAAATCACCACATGATTGGGCATGGACAAGACAGATTCTCATCCTGTTGTTTTTTAATGCAATCATATAAGGGTCTGTCATGAATTTGATTGATTTTCTTTGGTATCCTGCCGGGGGAGATGGTAGCGATCGCGCTCTATTGTCTTCAGCCGCGCCACTTCCAGACAAGAACGATTTTCCCAGCAGCATCTATTACCTACGTATTTACTACAAGGTAGAAAGTAATATTCTCTTCAATAATTACCCCAAGCAACTGGTATTAAAAACAGCAAATAATTATCAGTATGATGGCTGCCAATTACCAGTGAACAGCAATATTAAAGTCCAAAGCATTACAGTAGGCTAAACAAGTGGTAAGACAACAAAAGTCTAGAGAGGCAATTGTTGGACAACATTCCCTATCAGTTGGAATACTCGTGGATTTAGAGTGGGGATTGTATGCCGGCGGTCATGTGAAATGTTGGGAAAGATTTGCGGAAGCGGCAATTGATTTTCCCCAGATAGACTTAACAATTTATTACCTGGGAAATAAGCCCCAAGAAATAGCGATCGCGCCGAATGTACGTTACCGCATCTTGCCACCGATGTTGGGAACTAAGCACATACCATTTCTCCATGAACGTTCTCGCAATACCGACTTATCGCCCTACCATTTAGGTTTAGTTTGGCAACTGCGACAGCACGATGTTTTACACATTACCAGTGCCTTTAGTTTTGCACGCACAGCCCACTGGATAGCGCAACGGTACAAAGTTCCTTTGGTATGTTCCACTCACACAGATTTAGGCAGTTTTACACGGATTTACTCTCAAGAGATTATTCGCCGGATTTTGGTTTGGGAATGGTTAGTCAATTTGATATGGGAACGGTGGAAATTAGGTGAGCGCCTAGAACAACAAATGATGCGGCGCTGGCACAAGTTGATTAGCGATAGTGATTGGGTGTTGCTCTCCAAACCAGAAGATTTCCCGGTGATGCAAAAATTTGTCTCTCAGTCGCGCTTGTCTCGACTACGGAGAGGGATAGATCAGCAGCGATTTCACCCCCAACACCGCGATCGCGCTCTTTTACAAACTACCTTTGGTATCCCGCCAGAAGTCCCGGTACTGTTGTTTGTCGGACGGGTAGACGAGAGTAAACGCATCATGACCTTAGCTCAAGCTGCCTGTCAATTGCTAGACCAAGGATATGCTTTACACGTCTTGATTGTGGGTGAAGGCACTGCCAAAGCCAAGATACAGCAACTTTTAGCACCCCATATCACCCTAACCGGTGTGTTACCCCAAGAAAGCCTTGCTTGGATTTACGCCAGTGCAGATATGTTTGTCTTTCCCTCCGATAGTGAAATATCTCCGAACGTGGTGTTAGAAGCAAAATCATCAGGACTACCTGTATTTGTATCCGCCCATAGTGGCAGTGTGCAGTTTATCCAACAGCCTGATAGAGATGGCATTGTGATTACAAATTCTAGTCCCCAAGCTTGGGCAGAGGCGCTGAAACCTTATCTCCAAGATTTGCAGATGCGCGATGGTGTGAGTCAAGCGGCTCGCCAATATATTGAACAGTGTCATCCTTCTTGGAGGGAAGTTTTTCAAGAGGATTTATTACCCATTTGGCAGAAAATGAAATTTCTCTCTCATAATAAGCTGGGTATAACTAGTACAGGTCGGCGAAAATAAACAGACCACACTTCGGCTGCGCTCAGTACAAGTACGCTCAGTGACCATAAGAAATTGCTAAAAGGCTTGTGGGATGAATATTCTTTCTTTTGATCCTCCGAATTTTAGATTTTGGATTTTGGATTTTGGATTTAATCTAAAATCGCAAATCTAAAATCCAAAATTGTTTGACTTTTGCCTTGTGAGTGGTGTTAAACTTTTTTCTTCATCTACGGCTGGGCTGATAATCTATACTGAATTCTGAATTCTGTAGGATCAACTACCAATAAAATTGGCTCACATTCCTGCTATGTATAGATTATGGCTGAATAAATAAAATAGATGTATTATGGGAAGTCCTTATGTAAAATTAGAAAGTTGCAAAAATTAAAAATTGCTAACACTTCTAGCTAACAATGCTAGAGTTTCAAAAATTCATCAAAAATTTTCAGCGAGTATCAATGCTGAAGCAACTTAAAAAAAACCAAGTTCCTATAATTATTGGCGCGGCAGTTTTCGCCTTTTCGGCTGGCGCAATGGTGTCAGCACCGGAGATTGGCAAAACAGTGGCTCAATGGCTGAAAATAAATCAAACTCAGTCAGACGAACTATCAGAAGCCAACAAAGTCAAATCGGCTGTGTTCCCATTGGTGGCACAATCACCAGTGGAAAGAGCCGCAAAATTAGAAGCGATCGCTAAAGGCTCGGCTTCAGCAGACCGAAATCGCGCCCGCTATCTGTTAGCCAGTGATTTACTTGAAACCAGAGATGCTCAAGCAGCCCTAGATTTATTGACGGGATTAGAAAAAGACTATCCTGTATTAGCGCCATACATCTTGCTGAAACAAGCCCAAGCACAGGACTTGTTAGGTGAACAAGGCAAAGCTTCCGATTTGCGCCAAAAAGTCCTGAAAGCATATCCCAAAGAAGCGGCGGCGGCGAAAGCATTATATTTAATCGGTCAACCAGAATCTCAAGATCGGGCGATCGCCCAATTTCCTTCCCATCCCCTCACCTGGGAAATTATTCGCCAGCGATTGCAAAAAAATCCCAATCAGCCCCAGTTAAAATTAATTTTGGCGAAATATGCCTACAATCAGGCAGGAATCGTGGGCATATTAGATCAATTGGTAAAACAGCCCAACCTCAAACCCGCCGATTGGGAGACTATTGGCACAGCTTATTGGGAAAATACACAATTTCGGAAAGCTGCGATCGCTTATACAAAAGCACCCAAAACTGCCCAAACTCTCTACAGGATAGGGCGCGGCTTACAAATAGGTGGACAAAGCCAAGAAAGAGAAAAAGCGATCGCCTCCTACAAGCAATTAGTCCAGCAATTCCCCAAAGCCGAAGAAACGGGAACCGCATTGTTACGTTTGGCAGATATGGCTAAAACTCGCCAAGATGCCATACCATACCTCAATCAAGTCATTGCCCAATTCCCCGAACAAGCCCCCACCGCCCTAGCCACCAAAGCCAAAATTCTCGTAGGGCTGAATGATCAAAAATCGGCACAACAAGCCTGGGATTTACTACTAGGCAAGTATGGTGACTCTGATGAAGCGGCAGAATATCGCTGGAAAATTGCCCTAGATAAAGCCAAAGCCAGAGATTACGTCACAGCTTGGGAATGGGCGCAACCAATTACCACCAATAACCCGAACAGCATTTTGGCTCCCAGAGCCGGGTTTTGGGTAGGAAAATGGGCGGTTAGACTCGGCAAACAACAAGAAGCCAAATCAGCCTTTGAGTATGTAGTTAGCCAGTTTCCTCAGTCTTATTATGCCTGGCGATCGGCTAATATTCTGGGGCTGAATGTCGGCAACTTTAACAATGTCCGCGACCTCAACCCGGAAGTTGTGCCGCGCCTGCGCCCAATTCCCACCGCCGGTTCTGAGACCTTTAAAGAATTATATTTATTAGCTCAAGACCGTGATGCTTGGTTGCAATGGGAAACAGAATTTTTGAATAAAAAACAGCCCTCAGTTGCCGAACAATTTACTGAAGGTTTGATGCGTCTAGCTAGGGGCGAAAATCTTTCGGGAATAGATATTATTTCTAAGTTGGAAGATAGAGAAACAGCCGCAGAAAAAGAACAATATCAAGCCTTAAGTAAACAAATCACTTACTGGCAAGCCCGC
Organism: Aulosira sp. FACHB-615; assembly: GCF_014698045.1. Classification (GTDB taxonomy): domain Bacteria; phylum Cyanobacteriota; class Cyanobacteriia; order Cyanobacteriales; family Nostocaceae; genus Nostoc_B. Next base: position 25,649 of record NZ_JACJSE010000030.1, on the reverse strand, counting down.
TATCCATTTCCTTATCTCAAAGAAATTGAAAAATGGTCTGCCGAACGTAAACTAAATCCCTTACTAGTTACAGGATTAATTCGTCAAGAATCACGATTTGAGCCGGAAATTAAATCAGTGGCTGGTGCTGTTGGACTGATGCAAGTGTTACCCAGCACTGGTCAATGGATTGCTTCAAAAAATAATTTAGATGGGAAAAACTTTGATTTAACAGTTCCCAATGACAACATTAGTGTGGGTACATTGTATTTGGATTATACTCATCAAAAGTATGGGAATAATTCATTGCTGGCTATAGCGAGTTACAATGCTGGCCCTGGTAATGTTTCTAAATGGTTGCAAACTTTACCCAAAGAAGACCCTGATGAATTTGTCGAAGAAATTCCCTTTGATGAAACTAAAAATTACGTCCGTCAAGTTTTTGGTAATTATTGGAATTATCTGCGACTTTACAACCCAGAAATTTCGGGCTTAGTAGCAAAATACTCCAAGGAACATCCAAAATTACCAACTCAGTGATTTTCAAATAAACTGCGATATTAATCCTGGCACATAGAGCCAAATTTTCTTTTGATGGCGATACCAAAGCCAGCCGCAGTCAAGCTACCCAAAATAGTTAGAGGTTCTGGTACAGATTTTTTTGCTGATAACTGAAAGTTGGCGTAGGTGAGTTCGGTAAAATCGAAAGTTGAAGCGTTAACTCTGCCTACGCGAGCGAAGCCAATATAATTATCATCAATTATTCCCCGCCACCAACCTGCGCCAAGACCATCACGAAAAACAAAGGGAATATTCCATTGATGAGATAAGTTTCCGTCAACATCTTCTATAGAGGAAAATAAATTACCTGATGAGTCGGAGAAATTAATTAAAGTTTGCCAAAGAGTTATACCAGCTTGACGGGCAAGATGCTGATTGCGGTAAAAAGTTGTAATTCCTCGGTTTGTTGGTGATAAATCTTCAAAAGTTCCAGTAATAAAATTTACATCATATTTATTATCGAAAATTTCCAAGTGTTTGATAGCTTTTAAAGAATTTTTTTCTTGATCAAGAATAAATGTTGGCCCATTTCGATCAGGGGTAATGCTAAAAGCTTCAGCTTTGGTGGTGATACCACTGCACATCAGTGCGAATGCTGCTATGAAAACAGCGAAAGATGTTCGAGTCATAAAGGTAGAGTCAGTTTTTTTGACGTTTATTTGCTGTAGCTTTTCAAGCTAAATTTCTTTTACCGTGTTTTTTTGTGCTTTCGCAATATTTAGATAAAGTTGTGATAAAAAATTTAATACAATACCTGAATGATTTTGGTTTACTGTTTCAAACACAAACTGCGATCGCTCTGACTAACTTTAGGATTTTTCTGCAAATAATCATGTAACAAATCACAACCCCGTCTCAGCAAATTTTCGAGTTTAATATCTGCTAAAGTCCGAAAAACTACCATTCCTTTACCGCTACCTGCTGCCAGAGTTTTACCATCTGGGCTAAAATTCACACTCGTTAATTCTTCTTTATCACCTTTGAGTGCAATAAGTAATCTACCATCTCGGTTCCAGAGTTTGAGTTTATCTTCACTGGCTGCTACCAACATTTTGCCATCAGGACTAAAACTCACACTAATGAAGCTATCACCGTCTCCCGAAATATCATTGAGTAGTTTACCGTCTCGACTCCAAATTTTAACTGTGCTATCAATACTTGCGGAAGCTAAAGTTTGACCATCACTAGACCAAGCCACACCATTCACCGGACGATTATGACCTTTTAAAGTTTTTTGTGGTTTGCCGTCCCGACTCCAAATCATCACTGTTTTATCGTCGCTGGCGGAGGCTAACAATTGACCATCAGGGCTAAAATCTACCCAATTTACAGCGTCTTGATGACCTGTTAAAGTGTGCAGCAGTTTGCCATCCCGATTCCACAGCTTGACGGTTTGATCTTTACTCGCTGAGGCGATAACTTGACCATCGGGCGACCAAGCTACCGCCAATACTGTATCTTGATGACCTGTTAAAGTATGCAGCAGTTTACCGTCCCGACTCCACAGCTTGACGGTTTTATCTTTACTACTTGAGGCAATATTTTGACCATCCCTTGACCAAGCCACCCCCCAAACTTGACCTTTGTGACCTGAGAAGGTGCGTAAAATTTGCCCTTGGCTATTTAAGATTTTGACTGTGGAATCTCGACTGGCGGCGGCGATATTGCGGCTATCAGGGCTAAAACTGATACTGGTAATCCAGTCAGCTTGGTCGCTGTTGGGGTTACGTAACAGCACATCATCCCAGCGCCAAAGTTTCACAGTTTTGTCACGACTCGCGGAAATCACAGTCCGACTGTCAGAACTAAAACTCACACTGTTTACCCAATTGTTATGACCCCGGAGAGTCCCCAACAGTAAACCTGTGGGACTCCACAATTTCACGGTTTGGTCGAGACTAGCTGAGGCAATTGTATGACCATTGGGACTAAAACTGACGCTGGTGATTTCTGCTGTGTGACCAGAAAAAGTTCTGATGAGTTGACCTTGGAGATTCCAGAGTTTAATTGTTTGGTCTAAACTGCCAGAAACAAGGGTTTTACTGTCGGGCGACCAAGCTAGACTTTTGACAGCATCATTATGTGCTGGCCAAGTTTTGAGTAATTTACCTTCCCGGTTCCAAAGTTTGATAGTTTGATCAGCACTGGCTGAAGCGAGAATTTGATTATCCGGCGACCAAGCTACATCTAAAACAGAACTTTGATGTCCGGTTAAGGTGCGGAGTAGTTTTCCATCACGACTCCATAATTTTACGGTGTTGTCGGTGCTGGCTGAGGCGATAACTTGCCCATCGGGACTGAAACTCACGCTATTCACTACAGCCGTATGACCTTTGAGGGTGTGGAGTAATTTGCCTTCCCGACTCCATAATCTTACGGTCATATCTTGACTACCAGAGGCGATGATTTGCCCATCGGGACTAAAACTAACACTGTTAACTATATCTTCATGTCCCGACAGAGTTTTGAGTAAAGTACCATCAGCCCGCCAGAGTTTAATTGTATTATCGGCGCTACCGGAGACAATTAAGAAGCGATCACGGCTAAATACAGCACTATTCACCCCTCCGGTATGACTTTCTAACCTGTTAATCTCCCTGACACCTGACACTGCTTGGTATAACGCCGTTTGCACTTGCTGTTGTGTGGAGGGGTCTACCCAAATAGCCTGTTCTAATTTTCTCCCGGCTTTGATTCCTTCTTTTAACGCATCGATACCTTTTTGGGATGCAAATAAAGCTTCACTAGAAACACTCAGGGTTTTAATTTCGCTATCTAAAACGCTAATGATGGAAATTGACAAGCCAACAATTGCTAAAAATGCTACCGATAAAGCAACTTTCAAAGAACGATTTAACCTGGCTTCGTTCAGCCTTTGTTTTTCTTGGGCGGCTGCGAGTTGTGCTGTGAGTTCCTTTTCTTTCAGCACCGACCTTAATTGTTCAATTTCTAACTGACTTAATTCTTCACGCTTGCGTAATTCTCGTAATTCTGTAACTAAATCAAACCCTTGCGGGGGCGGAGATTCTGGGAGTCTAGCTTGTTGCTTTTTTTGGCGCAGTTCACTTTTGAGGCGTTCAATTTCAAATTCACTTTGATCCACTTTGCGGCGTAATTGATCAAGTTTGGCTTGTAAACTTGATTCTTGTTCTTGCAAGTACCGAATCAAATCTACTAAGTAATCATGAATGAGTTGATAGCGTTCCGGTACATCAGGAAATAACACAACCAAACCAGAACTAACTAAAATATTCAAGACTAATTCTAATTTACCCGCATCTTCTAATTCAGCAATTTCTGTAGTTAATTCGGCACGGGTTTTAAAAGGTCTTTGATTAGTTTCATCTGTGAGTAAATATAAAACTAATAACGCGGCGCGTTCATTTTCGGGGCCGCAATCTTTGATTAATTCTTTAATATACCGCTCAATCAGTTTGTTGGGGCGATATGGTTGATATTGGGCTAATGTATTAATCCGTTCATCTTGGAGTTGTGCGCCCACAACTTGTAATTCTATTGGTCGCACTTCGCCCAAATCTGCGGATAAATCTTCGACCAAAGCCTCGATTAACGCAGGTTCTAAACTCATCTGCGATCGCTCGGTTAATTTTTGAATAATTACCTTTGCATATTCGGGGGAAAAATTATTTAATTGATATCGAATATTTTTATCAAGAATATTATAATCAATGGCTTCTAAGGCGGCGAGATTTTTAAATTCCAGCAACCGATATAAATAATCTTCCCGGATGGAAAAGATGATTTTCACAAAGGAAACATTTAAACAATCTCGCAAAAATCTATCAAATTTTTGCCTCTCTGCTAACTGACTACAAGTAAAGAAAAATTCTTCAAATTGGTCAAAAATTAAAACTGTAATTAAATGTTTATTGGCATTTTCAGTTAATTTGGTCAAAATATCAGCCGTGGTGATGGGGATATGGGTATCAGATGCGCTGACTTCTATGACTTCTTCTCGCTGAATGTGAGACATCGCCGCCGTTAAAGCTTTCCCAAATTCACGCACCCAATCTGTGTAAACTTGAATTACCACAGGCACGGCAATTTGGTCGCCGACGGTACGATTTTGTAAGGCTGGGACTAACCCGGCGCTAACGGTAGAACTTTTACCGACACCAGACTGACCGTGAATAATCATTAATTTTTGGTCAGCACGGCTAATTTTGCCAATTAAGTTATTAATATCGCCTTCTCGCCCAGAAGCCTCAATTTCTAAGGCGACGCTGCTGGTTCCCGAAGGTGACATCAAAGCGGGGTTAGTGGCTTGTCGTTGGGGTTGTAAACGTCCCGCGCCAATGAAAGCCCGAAAACCATATTGTTGTTCGACAGAACGCCGTTTTTGTCTGATAGTATAAGCTTCTGAATATCGCCCAGCCGCAAAGTAAAGCGATCGCAGTGTGCGTAATAAGCGAATATAACGATGGGCGTTATATTGATGGGCGCTATTTTCCAACGCATTCGGTAGGGCTTTTGCAGCTTTTTCTAAATATTCGTTCGCAATTTTATGGTCGCCTAAACTTTGTTGGGCTTCGGCTAAAATTAAATAATAAATTTGCGCCAGTAAAGAGGGAAATAAATATTGATGGGAAGCGCCTTGTCTTTGAGCTTCTCCTAATTTTAATAAAGACACATGGGCTAAAATACTCGCCTGCATCCAACGCGACTGTTGTAAAGCAACTTGAGCTAAAAAACCATAGTCACAAGCAAGTTGAATTTGACTACCATAAATTTGATGTAGTTCTAAAGATTTTTGCGCTACTGTCTGTAATTCTGACCACTCTTCTAAATGTTCTAAAACTTCTGCGAGTTGACTAATAAATTCGGCAACAATATCAAATCGTTGCGCCAACTCCAAAACATTACATGATTGTTGTAAATAAGCTTTCGATTCATCCCAACAACGACGATTTTCAATTTGATTTTGTTCGGCGAGGCGGATATAACACAAACCTAAATAATAAAGTAATACACCTTGACGGACTAAAGGTGAAGTATGATTACTGAGAATATCTAATTCCGTAGTCCAAGTATTGGGAATGGTGGAGAGAGAATTTTCAGTACAGTTTTCTAAGGCTAATTGTTGCCAAACTTTTAAACTTTGTTGAAAATGAGTTAAGGCTCGCTGAATGCGATCGCCCACATAATTATCCAAGCCAAACACAAACTCTAAACTGGCGTATAATTCTGGTTCTAAAGTAATTCCGCGATGACGTAATTCCTGAATGGCAAAATGCAGTTCATCGTTATGTTCCCAGATTTGCTCTAAGGTTGAATATTGCTCATTACCTGAATTATCTTGATGTTGTGTCGGTAAAACTGTTGCAAATAACGAGTCAGTTTCTTGGCGTAAAAAATCTTGCAGTTGTGTAGTCGTCATTTCAAAGCGAATTGGTGTCGCCGCCCAACTCGCAAAATCTGGTGCTAACCGCACGACTTTTTGCAATATTTCATCATTCACCCAAAAAATCATCGGGAATAGGTGACGTTTGGGAAATTCATCCCGAATTTGATTAATTGAACTGAGTAAATCATCAATATGTTCTACCGATTCTAAACCCAAAATATTCAATGCAGATGGTTGTGGTTCATCAGTCCGCAACTGGATATGAATTGTGCTGTAAAGACTTCTCGCATTTTGGGGAATCACGAGTTTCTGGACTGGACTTGATGCAGATGCTTCTATTTGTTGGAGGATTTGCGTTTGTAAAACCCGATAGTTACAACAAACCAACACTACAGAAAATTGTCCCCGCGATAGGGAAATTGCTCTGCTTAAACTGCGTAAAGCCCGCTTGTTAGCTGATTTTATATCTGCTTGTGAATCTTCAACCATGATTGAAATTTTTGTGTCTCAGCGATAACTGGGTTGACAGCAAACCAAGCACCTCGATGGTCACGATATTCAAAGACAAATAAACTGCGTAAAAGAGCGTGATAGGCGATGTCACCACCAACTCTTTGCTGTTCTACCACCTGAAAAATTAGCTCCCATTCATGGGGGTCAATGGCGTGGGCGCGGTAGTCTCGTTGACGTTGAATTACTAGTTCTACACAGTCACGCTCAAAAGGTGGATCTTGTTCTCTTAAGCAGTCAAACAGCAACCCCAGTAAATCCCGGACATGACCACCGCTAATTAAGCACAATCGATCCAAAGTTTCCAGGTTATCAAATATCTCTGTAACTAAGCTTAAGCGATCGCTCACTTCAATGTCAGGAAAAGCTCTGGCTAAGACCATTTGTCGCATCAGTGATAGCCCTTGGTTAAATATTTCCCCAGAACGCAAACGTACAGGGATCATCGGTAAAACCTTGGGCGCAACCCCACCACCTAAACGATGTTGCAGTTCGGCACTATCATTAGAAAAAATTAACGACAAAGGGATAGTGTAAACTAAGTGACAAGCTAGTTTACGTAATTGTTCGCCACGTTCAATAAATAAGTATTCTGGCAGCGATCGCCCCGATGGTAAAGGCCGAATTGCGACCCTATCCAAGTTATCAACAATGACCACTAGACCTTTCTTACCTTGATTTTTTAGTTCGTTGTTGGCGCGTTCTAGGAGTTCTTTATTGATGGACTGCAAAATATTTTGGGTACGCGGTTCGAGATAATCTCTTAACCGTCGCCGCAGTTGGGGACTTTCTTTGGTTTTGGCGGTGATTTTCGCTATCCCCACAGATAATTCTGCTTCTACACCAAAGTCAATTGGTGTTTGTAAAAAATCGACAACTTCTGTAAATAATTTCGTGAAGTAACTCGGCTTGAGGCGGATTTTTTTCGCTTCCAGACTTTCGCTCACCTGTCCTGCGATCGCCAGTAAAATATCTGTTACATCCACATCCGCCATTTCTAAGACATGGGTAGACTCAAAATAAACTACATGAAATTTCTGCTCTTCTAACTCGGCTTTCAACCGCAATAATTCCGTCGATTTACCACAACCCAAATGTCCCGTAAACAATTGACAAGTGGGAGTATCAGGAGAAATTCGCGTAATTGTCCGCAGCAGAGCCTCAATAATTTTGCCGCCCCGCACCGCCGCAAAATCGATATAATAACGGCGATCGCTTGCATCTCCCATGACCAGAGGGCGACTAGGATTGCAAGCCTGATAAAATCTTTCTAAATCTAAAGGCATAATTAATTTTATTTACTCTGGGAACAATCAGGGAGAGTGCAACCTGCTCAATAAATATATTTATCTTGATTAATTTATGTCGTGTGCAACTTTCTCTTAAACCTAACCCCCAACCCCTTCCCTACGTTCGCGCAGCGTGTCGCAGACAGGGAAGGGGAGCAAGACTCAAAGCCTCTCTCCGCGTCGGGGAGAGGTTTGGAGAGGGGTTTAAAAAATAAGTTGCACATCGTGTTAATTTAGGTATTTATACAATAAGAATTACTGAATAATCCGACTGTAATTAGGATTTTTTAAGTTAATTTATATTTATTTTTTTTATATCACATAGTCGCAGCAAATTGAGGTCAATCACACAAATTCCATCCGCGTTCATCCGCGTGCATCTGCGGTTAATTATTTTTTCCTGTACCTCACAGAGTCGATAACCACGATATATTTTTCTTCAATACAAATAGATCCCCGACTTCTTCAAGAATTCGGGGATCTGCTTTTCCATCGCATATTTTAATCAACAGTTGGATAAAACCAATCCCGTAAACATCAACTGCGCTTTTTCTGCAACTTTGTTAATCTATCTTTTAACACCAGTTCGCGTTTCGTGTCTTCTAGAGTATTGGCGATCGCAATTGCTCGTTCGTAAAAATTCTTGGCTGTGGCATAATTACCTAACCGCTCATAGAATGCAGCATAAGATTCAAATGATTTTAACTGTTCTGGCAGATTTTGTAATTCTTGGGCGATGACTAAACGTTCTTGGAGTAATTCAAAAGCGCGTTCATTGCGTCCGACAGAAGTATGCGCCTTGACTAAACCATCAATGGCGCGTAATTGAATATTGCGATCGCCATTCAGTCTCGCCAACCGCATTGCTAACCCATAAGCGCCGATGGTATCGGGATAATTCCCCGCCGCCAGATAAGCATCACCTAAATTATTCAGAGTGTTGGCTTCACCAATTGGATCATTTTTTTGGCGGCGATAACTTAAAGCAGTTTCATAAAGTTTAATCGCCTTGTTATAATCACCCAGTCTGGCAGTAACTAAACCTAAATTGCTCAAAGAAAGTCCTTGCCCTTCGATATTGTTCACACCTTGAGCGATAGTTAATGCTTCTTGCACAGCTTTTCCGGCGGCGACAGTTTCCTCTTTTTGCAGAAGAATTGCGGCAATATTATTTAAGGCAAAAATTTGGGCTTGAAAATCTTTGCTATCCCGTGCGATCGCTAATCTTCGGCGTAAAGCGTCTTCCCCTTCTTTGTAACGCTCTTGTTGAATATAAGCTTTAGCTAGTAATTCATAAGTTAACCCGGTAGCTCTGACATCACCAATGGAATGATAAATCTCTAAAGCTTGTAAGCAAGAGTCAATAGTTTTTGCTGCATTACCTGAGCGATATTGCTGTTCACCAATCCGCAGCAAACTATCAGCTTCATCTCTGTCATATTGCCAACTCGAACTGTTTACAGGACGATGAAGTTGTTGAGTAATATCACTCGCATTGGCCACAATTGGAGTTAATAAAAAAGTCAACAGTAAAAAGAAAAAACTAAAAAATGGGAAATGATCACCCCGTCGCCCAGTAGTGATACCCTTGAGCAGCCAAAATTCGTAGCTTCTAGAATTTAAGGTGTGAGCAGATGGGAAAAAATGCCGTTGCTGCATAAAACTTACCTGTGGAAATTCGGCTTAAAGTATAAAGTTTCAGTAAAAGTTTTATTTTGTGCGGCATAATTACCAATAACACCAGCAATATTACGTAGTTGATGATAGAACCAAATCTTCTCCCAGGTATATAGAGCGGATGTCAGCAGGTAATTTAGCCTCTAGCATACGATAGCCTTCCTGGAGAAAATTGGCTACTTCGGCAGGGGCAATTCTTTCACCTTCCGCTTGCAAATAAGCTGCAATTCTGGTTTCACTCCAATGGAAAGTTTGTGCCATCAACACCATCAAACGTAAAATCGGGGGTAGCTGGTCTAAAGCTTTTTCCACATAACACCATAAAGGCGGCGAAGTGGCTTGCAGCGAATAATGAATGGCTTCCGTAGGTGGAAGTTCAATCTCGTTAATACAAAAAGCTGTGATGTTAATTAGCCAATTTTGTAAGGTTAAACCTTCTTGTCCGGGTTGGGGGTTTTCTAAATCCAGTCCGCCCAGTTCGTAATAGATATGTCGCCAAGTCAGGGCAAACAGATAATCTGCCTGCACAGGCGATCGCGCTGAATGTTGAATTAAAGTATATACAATCGGGCTGTAACGACAAAAAATCACCGTGAAATACTTGCCAGCCTCTGGATATCGTTGAAATAGACTCAGCAGTTCCTGGTCATTGTGATGAAACAGCGACTTAACTAGCGGGTGATTTGTTTCGGGAAAATGAGGAATTTGCATAAGCCTTTTCGCTAAGAGTTGTTAAGATTAATGTTTATAACAATAGCCCCAGAGTGCAAACCGTAAAATTTTCGTTTATGTCTGTTTGCTGTCCCAGATCAGACCACTTTAGTATTGATACACTAAAGACAAGGACTTAATATTAGTCTCTATCAATAAAAATAAAAGCGGCTCCCTTATACAATCTTCAATTTGTTCATGGTTATAGCAGCTAATGTAATGCAGTTTTTACTTGCCCCGTTGACTTTTGGCTCATTTTTACCATCCCTGCCTTTAGATAGTCTGTTTTCGACTCAAGGCATTATGGTCATGCTGCTGGCGGCTTATGCTGGGGCGATGTGGATGTTTCTCAGCAGTGCGCCCAAAGTTCACACAGTGATGGTGTCAGATTTGGAAATTGCTCGACAGTTGTACGAAGGGCTACTCGATTTACCAGCCGCAGAAGTGCCTCTGCACTACTACTACAACTATGAACAAACCATCGGCACAACGGCGATAGATCCTTTGTATATGTCCGCCAGTCCCAGTTGGTCGGGCAAAACAATGAACAATGCTAACGAAGGACTCTGGTATCAACTGAAAAAGAATACCCAGCTACACGTCATTACCGGAGCGAGTTTAGGCAGCAAAAATCAACAGCGTCACGTTTGTTTTGACCGTGACTGCTTGGAAATGATTTTATTGCGGGTAGAAACCCGTGGTTTAAAATTTAAAATTCGCAACCAAAAGCCTTTAAATTTCTTAATTAAAGACTATGAAGGGCGGATTATTGAACTCGCTGAAGTAGCGAATTAATTAGAGAAGTGAAAAATTGAGAAAAAATGTAGAGACGTAGTAATGCTATGTCTCTACATTTATTTTGGGTCACTGCAAAATAATAGTAAGTTTTTCAAGACTTTTTTGATTAATGTTAGTATTTGCACTACAGCCTTTACTCGTCTGCTGAGGTACAAATTTATCTGCGTCCATCTGCGGTTAATTATTCTTGCTTCCATTTGCGGAAGAGTGTCTTCAATTTGTTGCTGAAGGTCAGCATTTCGTTTCACAAATTTACAGAATGCTCACTTAAATTTCGGCGTTAAAACCAGAAGTCTCATTCTTCTTCTTGGTTCAAAGATTCGCGCAATTGAGCAATTACACTTTTGGCTGATAGAGCCTGAAAACTACCTCCACGGAAATCCGCTAAACTTTGTTGAGTATCCGCAGTAATTTCATCTCGATGTCAGCATTTCCTTTGCCAACTCAAGGGCTGCGATCGCTTGCTCACGTCTTACACTGGGAAAATGATCTAAAAACTCATCTATTGAATCACCTGCTTCAAGATAATCAAGCAGCGTTTTCATTGGCACACGAGTTCCGACAAAAACAGGCGTTCCTCCCATTATGTCAGGGTCACTATGAATAACACGCGCTGTGGCTGTCATATCAATTATTTAGTTGCAGTGATGTGTTTCAATATTTTAGCCTATACAACAACTAATCATCTGGGTGACAAGCTTCAAGGCGATCGCCAACAGCTATTTTACTCGTGTCAACTTCAAAATCTCCGGTTTTAATATCATCGCCACAATTTTGCCGTGATTACCTGATTCGACTTTGGGATGAACCTGAATCTTCTAACACTCACTCGACTTTCAGTCGAATGGATGTTGGAGACATTACTTCTACCGATATCTCTGCCATCTCTGTCGCCTGTGCCTTGAACCACCTCTTTACGTCCTTACCTCCCCTCACACGAGGAGTCCCATTCTTGTTTGCACGACGATCAATCTTGCCCAATAAACGTAGGTTTTTAATACTCCACAGTCGGGCAGCAATGAGTAAAACGATTTAACGGCTAAGTTGCAGCCCAGTGTCAGGCTGCTCTAAACTTAGAGACGTATCAGACAGATTATAAACAACCAAAATGAGTTATCGTGACATTATTACCATAGAACCTGACAAACGAGGCGGCAAACCCTGTATTCGACGGATGCGAATCACTGTGTACGATGTTCTGGGTTGGTTAGCAGTCGGGATGTCTCATACTGAGATTCTGGAAGACTTTCCTGAGTTGACTGAAGCGGACATCAGGGCTTGCTTAGAGTTTGCTGCTGACAGAGAACACCGTCTTGTTGCTTCGGTAGGTGCTGGTTGAAGCTACTATTTGATCAAAATTTGAGCCGCAAGCTGACAACTCGATTAGCAGATATTTTCCCTGATTCCAGTCATGTGCAGTTTCATGCACTCCAAGAAAGGACTGACACTGAAATCTGGGAATTTGCTAAAAGGAATGATTTTTGCATTGTCACTCAAGATGCAGACTTTGTTGAGCGAAGCCGTTTATACGGTTCACCGCCCAAAGTAATATGGCTACGTTGCGGAAATGCGCCTACTAATTATATCGAAGCTCTAATTCGGTCTGGAGAGGAAGCCATTAAAGAACTTTTAAATAATCTTAATCTACATTGTCTAGAGCTTTACTAATTGGGAACGAAAAAGTTGTATCTGCCTTCAATTCAAATCAACTTGTGTTCAGTCATTAGTAAAGCTCATCACTGTTTAATTAACGATAATCTGGGGTTTGAATATTCCGCAGACGGGCAGCATCACGCATACCATAATCAGCGCGGGTAAAGCGATTTAATTGCTGTTCAAAAAACTCACGATTGGCTTGCAAATGTTTAGGATTAGGGTCATCTAAGGGATATAAAAGCGCAGTTCTTAGGGCTTGAATTACCGCAGAAGTAACGTTATACATTGAGCGTTGGAAACTAATACCCAACTGAATCAACATATCGTCTTCACCACGGCAATGTTGTTTGTAGTAATCAACAAGATATTGTGGTAAAAAGTGCAACATATCTTGCATTAATAATGTTGGTGGAATACCAGCAGTTCCCACAGGAAAGACATCGGCGTAGAGAATGCCGTAGTGGAAATCTTTTTGGTCATCTGGCACTTGTCCGGCTTGGGCGTTGTAAGATTTTGTGCCTCTAAAGGGGGCGGTGCGGTAGAATACAGCTTCTACGTAGGGTAATGCTGCTTCGTACAGCCAGGTGAAGCCTTTTGATTTGGGGATAATTTCGTAGCATTCCCCACGGATATAAACATGATGGTAAATGGGACGACCTGCGATCGCAAATATGCCATTGACCAAAAAGTTCATTGCGTCAGGTACACCCTTAAACCCACCTTCGTCGTAGATGTCGGACATTTCAAAGAATACCGGGGCCATGACTTCCCAGAACAAGCCGAGGTTAGAGTAGTAGGACATCTGGCGGCACTGTTCCAAAAACATATCAGGAAACAGTTTGTACAGTCCCAGCATTACGGGGTTGCCTTGGAAGTAAGCTTTAATTGCCCTGTCGGCGTTGGCTTTGTATTCTTCGGAGTCGAGATACGCATCAAATTGATTGACTGGCGCATACATCTGTCTATGCCAAAGCATTGCCCGCATACAAGCTTCCGCAAATTCCATGTTGATGCGATCGTGGAATAAGTGATGCAATAATTTTGGCATTTTCAAGGTTTCACCCTTTTCCATAAATGCCAAAAGTTCAGGATGGGCTGTTGCTTCACCACGCCAAATTCTTAAATCAGCAGTATCACCAGCGTAATGATTATGCAGGTCTAAATACTCTTTGGGTAAGAAGTATTTAAAAAAGGCAAATGGCTCTAAAAATACCTGTTCAGCTATATATAATAAGTCACGCCAGTAAAAATCCATCGGGACAGCGTAAGCTTTATAAATCCCGATGATTTGCATTAAGTTTTCTGGCGTGTCTGGTAACATTGAACCGCCAGCTTCTAAACGATGAATTACTTCCGCAAATTCATGTTTTGAAGGTGGGATTTTAGTAACAGGTTTTTCTGGAGTTTGTACCATATTGGTTCCTGGATATTAAATGTATTTTTAGACAGTAGAAATATCGGTTGTTTGTAATTGCTGCTGACGTATTTTTAAAGCATGAAAAATACTCAAAACATCATGCGTCCACACTGGCAATATTAACGTCATCGCAATTTCTTCGATGCTGTAAATAGTTCCGGCAATACAAGTTAGCCATAAAGTTATGCCAGCGTAGTTAAATCCAAACAATGCCACAATGGCAATAAATAATGTAATTCCCCAAAACTTAGCTGAGTAAGTGTGATAGCTGGCGGGTTTGCCATATTTAATTAAGTTCACTATCCACCACACAATTTGAGCAAAAATCACCATCAATAAAGGAAGGTAATAAGCTATCAAAATATCTTGGTATCCCAGCCAAGCACTTAAAAAGATACAACTAAAAAGGCAGGTATCAGCCCAGCTATCAGCTTGTCGCAATTTGGCATTGCTAACACCAAGTCGCCGGGCAATAATGCCATCAAAAATGTCGGAAAGAAAAGCAGCAGTAAAACCTACTAAAAACCAAATACTCGTATCACCATCCCAAGCATCCCACAGGAGGAAGGGTGCTATTAAAAAGCGGAACATTACAAGACCACTGGGAATTAAGGTGAGATTCATATTTTCTCCTGTATCGGTTGCGTAATTCTCTTTTTACTTCAACGCAACCTGAGAAATTACGGTTTTTTCCGCAGGGGTAATTGCTGCTACCATTGCCGTGGTTGTGGTTTCACTCCAGCGCACTAACCAAGTAGGTTGGACTCCTAAAAAGATGATGAGGACTGCCAAAATTAAGGCTGGTACTTTCTCTGACCACAAAACTTTGGGATAGTAGGCTAAATCATTGTCGAGTCTACCAAAACAGGTGCGGTTCAGCAGGATGACGAAATATACCGCCGTTAAACCACTGGCGACAACGCATAATATTGTCGGAATGGGGAAAACAGAGAAACTGCCCTGAAAGACGATAAATTCAGCGATAAATCCTGTTAAACCGGGAATACCAGCACTAGCCATGCCACTTAATACAAGTAAGGCACTAATTAAAGGTATGCCACGAATTGGACTCATTAAACCGTTGAGTTTGTCTAACTCGCGTGTGCCGGCTTTAGCCTCCACGACTCCTACCAAATGGAAGAGAATGGCAAGGATGATACCGTGGCTAAACATTTGGGAAACTGCACCAACTAGGGCGAGGGAAGTACTAGCAGCACTGGCAAGCAATACATAGCCCATGTGACCGATAGAACTGTATGCTACCATCCGCTTGATATCTTTTTGGGCGATCGCTACTACTGCCCCATATATCGCGCTAATTGCCCCCCAAATTGCCAAGGTTGGGGCAACAGTACTCCAAGCGTTGGGGAACATCCCCATGCCAAACCGCAATAAACCGTATGTTCCCAACTTTGCCAATACACCACCTAACAAAATGGCGATGGGTGCGGAAGCTTCCACATAAGCATCAGGTAGCCAAGTGTGGAAGGGAACGAGAGGAATTTTGATGCCAAAACCAATGATGATTCCTGCTAGTAACAGCAGTTGCAGTCCAGCAGAGAGGGTTTGAGTGGAGACAGCATCAAAGGCAAAGCTTGTGGAACCTGTCAGCCACACCATACCTAAGAAGGTGGCTAAAATTAATGCGCCGGAAACCGCAGTGTAAATTAAAAATTTAATGCCAGCGTAAGCCCGTTTTTCGCCGCCCCAAATTGAAATTAATAAATAAAAGGGAATTAATTCTAATTCGTAGAACAGGAAAAACAACAGTAAGTTTTCTGCCAAAAAAGCACCAGCAACGCCGCCACTTACTAACAAAATCATTGAGTAAAATAGGCGGGGTCTTTCTGTATCTTTGCTGCTGCTGTAAATAGCAATCCAAGTCAGGAGGCTATTCAAAATCAACATTAATATTGATAGCCCATCCACCCCTAATTGATAACTTAAACCAAGGGTTTCGTTCCAAGGTAGATATTCTTGAAACTGCATTCCTGGAGTAGTTAAATCAAATTTAAACAGGATGAACAAATTCCACAGCAGAATTAAACCGGATAAGGTGAGGGATACCAAGCGCAAGCGATTTGGTTGGATGGCATTGTTAGGCCAAAACCCAATAATTACGGAAGCGATAATTGGTGCCCAAATTAAAACACTTAGCATGGGAGTTTTTAACCGCCGATGAACGCAGATGATTAACCAGTTAAAACATTAACTCTAGAAACTGTACGCCCCAGTATGGCCATGTCACCCAAGCGCCTAAAAGACCAACGCCTAAAAGGACTGTGAAGGCGTAAGTTTGGGTTTGTCCAGAGGTGCTATATTTCAAGCCTTCGCCACCGAGGAGGGAGAACAACCCAACAAAGTTAACAATGCCATCTACTACGAAGCGGTCAACCATATCAGCAAATTTTGCCAATTGGGCAACGCTGAAAATGATGGTTAGGCGGTATAGTTTGGGGGTGTAAAAGTCGTAAGCTAACAAGTCTTGCAAACCTTTCCAAGGTAGGCGGACTGGTTTGGGAATGTTGCCAAGATAAATTACGCCACCGACGCTACAACCAAAAATACTCGACCAAATTAGTAGGAGTGCGACATCTTTATTGAGGTTTGCCCAGTCGGGTAAGAGTGATAAGCTTTGCAACACTAAAGGTAAATGGAGGACAAATCCGAATAAAATCACCATTGGCAATACCATCGGCCAGTGAACTTCAGGCGATCGCTCACTCATTTGCTTAGGTTTACCACCAAAAATCAAGCCAAATTCTCTAGCTAAACTAACGGCTGTCAATGCGTTAACTGCTATAACTATCCCAACTAGCCAAGGTTGAGTTTCCCATAACCCATCGGCTAGTTTCATCAATGCCCAGAAACTACCAAGGGGTGGGAAACCGATTAATCCTAATGTGCCGATAATAAACGCTAAACCAGAGATGGGACGACGTGACCATAAACCACCTAGTTGGGTGACATCCTGGCTGATGCTATTCCAAATCACGCCGCCAGTACTCATTACTAACAAGGCAGCAGATAAGGCATGGGTAAGTACTAGTAACAGTGCAGCATCATCTTGCTGTGTGCCTACAGCAATGAACACTAAGCCCATGTAAGCACTCACAGAATAAGATTGGCAGCGTTTCACGTCAATTTGCGCGATCGCAATTAACGAAGCACCAATAGCTGTTACTGCCCCAATCGCTACCATCACAGTAGAAACTAGCGGTGATAAAGTTAACACTGGTTGCAGTTTAATCAGTACCCATGCACCACTGGCTACAACTACCGAGTTCCGCAAAATTGTACTGGGAACAGGGCCTTCCATCGCTTCATCTAACCACAAGTGCAGGGGGAATTGGGCGCATTTACCCATCGGCCCAGCAATTAAGGCTAAACCCACTAAACTAATTACTGTCGGGTCAACTTCCGCAGTTTTCGCCCATACAGCCAGTTCGTTGTAATCCCAAGTTCCCGCCAGAGGCCATAAACCTAAAACCCCAATCAGCAGAAACAAGTCTCCTACCCGTTTGGTTAAGAAAGCGTCTCTCGCACCTGTTACCACCAAGGGTTGACTAAACCATAAACCTACTAAAAGGTAGGTTCCCAATGTGAGGACTTCTAGGATTACATAACTAAAGAACAAGTTATTACATAAGGCAAGGGCGCACAATCCCGCTTCAAATAGTCCTAATAAAGAATAGAAGCGTCCCCAACCCCAATCCATTTCCATGTAACCAATAGCGTAAATCTGTGCTAACAAATTTAAACCACTGATTACTACTAACGCGCCTACACTAATTGACGAAAGTTCAACAGCAATGGTCAAATCTAAACCTGCTGTTGATAGCCAATGAATAAATACTTCTTGGGGTGGATGATTCCAAGTTGCTTGTAAGGCGATCGCACTATGGACAAACGCCAAAAATGTCATTACTAAATTTACATAACCTGCTGGCCTTGGCCCAGTTTTGCGGATGATCCCCGGCGACCAAGGTACGGCTAAAAGCCCACCAATTAAGGCATATAAAGGAACTAGCCAAACAGTCTCTAGTAGAAACTGAGCCATGAAAATACCCCTAGATTTAAACAGAAATTAGTGTTTTGGCACCAAATTGCTTTGATCCCGCCACTATGCACTATTCAAAAACGCAAGTTTATATTTGCTTAATTTTGTTAGATTAAGCTTACCGTTATCTGAGGCAAAAGGGAATTAGTTGATTAGATAAATCAGCGATAATTACTCTAATTAATTCTTATATATCTATGGATTGAATTAATAGATGATAACTATTGATTTATGTCTATGGTTTTCTATACATAAACCAATATATAGGAATACGGTTTGATTCCTGAATCTAGTTGTGTAAGCAGGGAGTAGGGAGTAGGGAAGACGGCTGATCTGGCTGTACTGATTTTTTTCAGAAATCAAATATGAGTCCTATAGTAATTATTACTCATTTCCTGGGATAAAACTAGTTTGTGTATAAAAAAGTACAAATATAAACAACTTTTTCACCTACTTTTCACACTTCAGACTTCTTTTCCCCAATTCGCAAACCCATAATAATTAAGTCCCGTTCGACCCCATCTAGTTCTGCTACTTGCGGTAAATATCCCCAACGTTGAAAACCTAATGTTTCAAACAGCTTGAGGCTGGGGTGATTATGGGCGAAGATAAAGCCTAAGAGCGTTTTTAAACCTAAATTGGGGCTTTCGGAAATTGCAAGGCTTAACAGTCGTCGTCCCAAACCGCAATGATGAAAAGTTGGGGCGATATAAATACTAATTTCGGCAGTAGCTTGATAAGCTGGGCGACCGTAAAATGATTGGAAACTTAGCCAGCCAGCAATTTTGCCTTCTTGTTCAATTACCCACAAAGGGCGAAAATGAGGCGATCGCCCATGAAACCAAGTGCGACGACTTTCCACAGATACAGGTTCTAAATCAGCAGTAGCGAGACGGCTAGGAATTGCCGCATTATAAATAGCTACGATCGCAGGTAAATCAGCTTCAGTCGCATGGCGGATAGTCATCGCTACCGTGTCGGAAAGGATATTGTAGAAAATATTCAAAAATCATACAGTGTTCATCGAAAGAATTCTATGCCTGATTTAGTACTAGTTGGTGGTGGTCATAGTCATGCGATCGCCCTCAAAATGTTTGGGATGAAACCACTACCAGGAGTACGTTTAACTTTAATTACCCCAGCATTAGACACACCTTATTCAGGAATGTTACCCGGACACATTGCTGGATTATATAGTTACGATGAGTGCCACATTAATTTGTCAAGATTAGCTGACTTTGCCCATACACATTTATATGTAGACCGAGCCATTGGTTTAGATTTAGAAAATCGTCAAGTAATTTGTGCTAATCGTCCGCCGATAAATTTTGATGTACTGTCTATTGATATTGGCAGCACTCCCGCGACAATCTCTGTACCAGGTGCAGCCGAATACGCTATTGCAGCTAAACCAGTAGCCAAACTCCTAGACTGTTGGTATAAACTACTGCAAAATGTTCACGAAAATCCTCAGCAGCAACTCAAAATAGCAATTGTCGGTGGTGGTGTGGGTGGCGTAGAATTAGCACTCGCAATGCAAGCACATTTACAGCAAATCTTGATTGCGAACCAGCAACCAGTTCAAAATCTGGAAGTTCATTTATTTCATCGCCATCAGAAAATTTTGCCGCATAATCATCACTCAGTGCAGCGTCAAGTAAAACAAGTTTTAACTCGTCGAGGTATTAAGCTGCATCTAGGCGAGTCTGTTTCTCAGATTACACAGATAAATCAAGAATTATTAGCAGTCAAATCTGAATCGGGGCTAGTGGTAGAGTGTGACAAAGTTTTTTGGGTAACACAAGCAGCAGCAGCAGACTGGTTAAAAACTACCGGACTCGGAACTGATTCACAAGGCTTTATTTTAGTTAACGACACCTTGCAATCTCAAACCCATCCGCAGGTATTTGCTGCTGGTGATATTGCCACAATGGTAAATCATCCACGTCCCAAAGCTGGTGTATTTGCAGTGCGTCAAGGTAAGCCGTTATTTGAAAACTTGCAACGAATGATTTTAGGCAAACCGCCCAAAGCTTACATCCCACAGCAACAATACTTAAGTTTAATTGGTACAGGCGACAAAAGAGCGATCGCTACCAAAGGCGCATTCACCTTATCACCCCACCCTTTACTATGGTGCTGGAAAGATTGGATTGACCGCCGCTTTATGCAAAGTTTGAGTGTGTAAGCGCAACACAGAGTAAGATATTATGAACTATAACTTTCTCGTTGACCCCAACAGTTAGCAAATTCATCTGCTTTTTATATCTGCATTCTTAAAAAAATGTATTGATCAACACTTTGACTAGTTACATTTGCATGGTCAAATAAAAATGATTTAATAACTAAGTTTTTGACATTTCTCATAACTGTATAACTATTGACTAATGAACACTGCCTTTATTCGTACCACAGCATTACTACCCATTTTCGCTTTATTTTTCACTGCCTGTAGTAGCTCTACCGTTAGCACAAATCCGGCAAATAATAATGCAACTCCACAAACATCAACAGTTATTCCTATAGGGATTGCTGTAGCCCAAACCAGTAATGTTGCTTTACTTGGACAAGAACAAGTTGCTGGCGCGAAAATTGCCGAAAAATATTTTAACGATCAAGGTGGAATTAATGGCACACCCATTAAATTAGTCTTTCAAGATACTGCTGGTGATGAAGCTGGCACAATTAACGCATTTCAAGCATTAATTAATAAAGATAAAGTTGTGGGGATTGTCGGCCCGACTTTATCACAACAAGCCTTTAGTGCTAATCCCATTGCCGAACGGGCTAAAATTCCTGTACTTGCACCCTCAAATACAGCTAAGGGTATTCCAGAAATTGGTGATTATATTGCGCGGGTTTCAGCACCAGTTTCTGTAGTAGCACCAAATTCAATTAAAGCTGCACTCAAGATAAATCCTAACATTAAAAAAGTTGCTGTTTTCTTCGCGCAAAATGACGCATTTAGCAAATCAGAAACCGAAATTTTTCAGCAAACAGTTAAAGAACAGAATTTAGAACTAGTTACAGTCCAAAAATTCCAAACTAGCGATACAGATTTCCAAAGTCAAGCCACCAATGCAATTAACCTCAAACCAGATTTAGTAATTATTTCTGGGTTAGCTGCTGATGGTGGTAACTTAGTTAGACAACTGCGAGAATTAGGTTATAAAGGCTTAATTGTTGGTGGTAATGGTCTGAATACATCTAATATATTTCCAGTTTGTAAGGCACTTTGTGATGGTGTATTAATTGCTCAAGCATACAGTCCAGAACATCCTGGCGAAATTAATACTAAATTTCGTCAAGCATATCTAGACCAATTTAAAAAAGAACCACCACAATTTAGCGCCCAAGCATTTGCCGCAGTTCAGGTATATGTAGAAGCCCTAAAATCTTTAGATCAAAAAAGTAAAGTTAATAAGTTAGAATTACCAGCATTGCGGACTGAATTGAACAAACAGCTACTGACTGGTAAATACAATACACCCCTCGGAGAAATTGCTTTTACACCCATAGGAGAAATAGTACAAAAAGATTTTTACGTAGCTCAAATCAAAATGGAAGCAGATGGTAGTAAAGGTAAGTTTACATTTTTGAAATAGTAGCTAAATGGATATTAGTCTGTTTTTTCAGCAATTGTTAAATGGGTTATCTATCGGCAGTGTCTACGCAATTTTTGCTTTAGGATATACCCTGGTTTATTCGATTTTAGGCATCATTAATTTAGCTCATGGTGCAATTTTTACCCTTGGCGCGTATTTCACCTACGCACTCATGGGTGGAACTTTTGGGTTTAACGGCTTGCTGGCGAATCTGACCCTACCTTTGCAATTACCATTTGCCATATCATTAATTATTGGCAGTAGCCTAGCCGGATTGGTAGGAGTTGCAATGGAACGTGTTGCTTTTTTACCTTTACGCCGCCAAGGATCTGACCCTTTATTAACTGTTGTTTCTAGTTTAGGTGTTGCAGTAGTAATTGTTAACTTAATTCAGTATTTAGTAGGTGCAGAAAGTTATACATATCCCGCTAATACTTTTGGTAATTTACCACCTGCAATTAACTTCGGCACTGTCGAAAAACCAATTCCCATTCGCACTGTGCAGATATTAATTTTTGTGGTGTCAATGGTAATTGTGGCAATTCTTACCTATTTTATTAATCGAACTAAATATGGTAAGGCTATGCAAGCGATCGCCGAAGATGCAACTACAGCTAGTTTACTAGGAATTAACAGCGATCGCTTTATTGTTTTGACATTTTTCATCAGCAGTTTCTTAGCAGGATTAGCCGGAACATTGGTAGCATCCAGCGTGAGTATTGCAGGGCCATACTTTGGGATCGCCTTTGGTTTGCGGGGTTTAGCCGTGATCGTCTTGGGTGGTTTGGGTAGTATTCCTGGTGCAGTTTTAGGAGGATTACTCATCGGCTTAGTAGAAGCTTTTGTCCCCGCCGAATACTCTGGTTACAAAGATGCTGTAGCATTTGGAATATTGTTTATCATGCTATTAGTTAGACCTCAAGGTTTACTTGGTCGGCGGTTCGTTCAGAAAGTCTAATAAATTCTGCATTCTGACAATTTATGGCTGAATTTTTTTCAACTTATGGTTCACTAATTGTCTCAATGGTGCTAGGAGCATTATTAGGACTTTCTTTGTACCTACCTTTAATGACTGGACAATTATCTTTAGCCAGTCCAGGATTTTATGCTTTAGGTGGATATATTGCAGCGATTTTATCCACAAAAGTATTTACATCCAGTAGTAATTTATTTCCCCTACATTTACTTTTATTGGAAATGTTAATCGCTGGCTTGGTGTCCGGGATACTGGGTTTATTAGTAGGTATTCCAGCATTAAGGTTACGGGGAATTTATCTAGCGATCGCCACCATTGCTTTTGTTGAAGTTCTGCGAGTTCTATCGTTAAATTTAGAAATTACAGGCGGTGCTGTCGGGATTTTTGGTATACCCCAACCCTTCCAAACACAAATCGAATACCTCTGGATTGCTTTACCGTTACTCTTAATTAGTATGATCTTGTTTTATCGGTTAGAAAGAGTCAGAGTTGGTAGAGCATTTACAGCCATCCGCGAAGATGAATTAGCTGCCGGTGCAATGGGAATTAACCCGACTTATTATAAAGTCTTAGCCTTTACTTTAGGGGCAATTCTAGCTGGTATTGTAGGTGCAATTAGCGCCCATTTTCTCAACACCTGGAATGCAAGACAAGGTACATTTGATGCCAGTATTATTTATTTAACTTTTGTCTTAATTGGTGGTTCAAGAACTTTTTTAGGTTCTGTTGTAGGTGGTATGGTATTCACAGCCCTACCAGAAGTTTTACGTGGTATTGCCGACTCAGGTCTTTTTCCTAGTTGGTTAGGTTGGTTAGCTCAATTTCTCCGAGATGGCAGATTAATTATTTTTGGTTTACTTATAGTCATAGGTACTATTTTCTTTCCTCAAGGTTTAGTCACACCCGATATTTTTAAAATGGGTAAAGTAAAAAAATAATTTAAATATAAATATGTCTGAAATTAATTCCTCAGATAACAGTAAAGTTATATTAGAAGTAAACTCACTCACGCGCCGCTTTGGTGGTTTAATCGCGGTAAATAATGTCTCTTTTAAAGTTAATCAACATGAAATTTTTGGCTTAATTGGCCCTAATGGTGCAGGAAAAACAACTTTATTTAATTTAATTACAGCCATGATTCCACCTTCTGAGGGTGGATTGATTTATCAAGGTCAAGAAATTGCTCAACTGCGACCCCATCAAATTGCAGCTTTAGGTATTGCGAGAACCTTTCAGAATATTCGCTTATTTGGCGAATTATCAGCCTTAGAAAATGTTATCATTGCCCGACATTTACATACTAAAAGTAATATGATTACAGGAGTTTTGGGACTACCACCCGCTCCTACTGAAGAAAATCAAAGTAAGCAAAAAGCTTTAGAATTATTAGAATTAGTTGGGTTGAGCGATCGCACAGCAGAAAAAGCTAAAAATTTCGCTTACGGTGCTCAACGTCGTTTAGAAATTGCCCGTGCTTTAGCCTTAGAACCACAAATCTTGCTTTTAGACGAACCAGCAGCCGGGATGAACCCCAGTGAAAAACAGCAACTGAGCGAATTTATCCGCAATATCCGCGATCGCTTCAACTTAACGATCATTCTGATTGAACACCACGTACCATTAGTCATGGGTTTGTGCGATCGGATTGCTGTATTAGATTTTGGTCAATTAATTGCTTTGGGTGAACCGGCTGTAGTCAGAAATAATCCAGCAGTCATCGAGGCTTATTTAGGAAATGAATAACATTAGTTGGCATAGCCACCCAACTCAGTTACTTGAATTGAGGTGACTAAGATTTGCCAAAAACTAAATATATAGGACTCATATTTGATTTCTGAAAAAATCAGTACACTCAGATCAGGCTTCTTTCCTACTCCCGACTCCCCATTTCCTATTCCCTACCTACACAAATAAATTCAGAAATCAAACCGGATTCCTATATATAGTTTTGCAGTTGGAATAACTCACACTGCGGTTTTCTTCAACAAAGGATAACCCAGATTTTCTCGCTGTTCTACATATAGTTGTGCGACTTTTCGCGCCAAATGACGAATCCTCGCAATATAGCGAGTTCTTTCCGTTACCGAAATTACTCCTCTCGCATCCAGCAAATTGAAAGTATGCGAACACTTCATCACATAATCCAAGCTTGGTAAGACTAACCCACGTTCTGTTAACTGATTAGCTTCCTGCTCATACAAATTAAACAGTGTGAGCAGCATCTCAGGATTTGATGCTTCAAAGTTGTAAGTACTCTGCTCAATCTCATTTTGCAAGAAAACATCCCCATAAGTAATGTCATCTGTCCATTGAAGCTTGACAATTGCTTCCACTTGCTGGAGATACATCGCTAACCGCTCTAATCCATAAGTAATTTCAATTGATACAGGCTTACAGTCTATACCGCCGCACTGTTGGAAGTAGGTAAATTGAGTAATTTCCATTCCATCTAACCAGACTTCCCAGCCAGTTCCCCAAGCACCTACCGTTGCATCTTCCCAATTGTCTTCCACAAACCGAACATCATGATCTTCAGGGCGAATACCCAAAGCCCTCAAAGAATCAAGATAAATCTCTTGAATGTTATCTGGTGAAGGCTTAATTAAAACTTGGTACTGATAATAATGTTGGAAACGGTTAGGGTTTTCGCCGTAACGACCATCTGTGGGGCGGCGACATGGTTCAATATAAGCCACAGCCCAAGGTTCTGGCCCCAACGCCCTTAAAAATGTATGGGGATTCTTAGTACCAGCACCCTTCTCAATGTCATAAGGCTGGGCGATCAAGCAACCGCGATCGCTCCAAAATTGATGTAGTGTGGCTATTACTGACTGAAAATTCACGCTCTACCCTTCCTTTCTCTGTACAGTGCATTCACTATTGTGGACTAGAAAGCCTATGAGTAGAGAGTTCCAAGGAAAGAGAAAAATTTTTTTAGAGAAGAGGTTGACAGTGAGGGGAAGGTTAGTTATATTGGATAAGTGCCTGAGAGAGGGGGCGCTGCAAAGCGAAGCTCGCTCGAAGGGAACCGAACCATGAAAAGAT
>NZ_JACJSE010000029.1 GCF_014698045.1 Aulosira sp. FACHB-615 | reverse complement strand
TTTTTTGAAGATGTGCTGCAACTATTTTTTCTCGAAGATCGACAGAGTATGACTTCATTTAGAGGTATTTATATTTTAATTTATTGTACCTCATAACAGACGCAAGTGCTGTAACACCGTGCCTCGACGTTCTCAAAAAAAGGCAGATACCTCTCCATATAAGCTGACATGGCCGCCAGACACAGAGTTAATCGGCTTAGAATTTGAGTTAGTCCCAGCAAAAGATTGTGACCTCTTCCCACAGTACACTATTGGACTCCACGCCTGGTTTTTGGAACAAGTGCGTTCCCAAGACCCAGAACTTTCAGCATACCTCCATGATGGTGAGTCATAAAAACCTTTTACTATTTCAGCTTTAAATGGAGAGATTACTAGTAGTGGTAGACAAATAAAATTATCTGCCAACACTTCCTATCGTTGGTATGTCACAGCTTTATCTCGTCGAGTGCAACAATGGATGGTGCAGTGGGTAAAAAATTTGCCAGAAGTACTTGAGTTAAGAAATGCACCTTTGCAAATTCATTCTGTTAGTATTGCTCATTCTCCTACAACATATAAGCAACTTCTAGAATCCGAGCATAGTGACACTATTGCTTTAAAATTTCTCAGTCCGACAAGTTTTCGCCGCAAAGGTCATCATTTCCCCTTACCAGTACCAGTAAATGTATTTCATAGCTACCTGCGACGCTGGAATGATTTTTCGGGAATGGCTGTTGACCAGGATGCTTTTTTGGCTTGGGTAGAGGATTATGTATTGATTACCCGTTGTCAACTTACAACTGCAAAGGTACTGGCGGGAAAAAAAGGCGCAGTCACAGGATTTACTGGTGCGATAGAGTTAACTTTGGCAAAGGAAGCAGCCAAGCAGCCACAATTTGAGCAATTATTTTATGCTTTAGGCAAACTTGCACCTTACTGCGGTACTGGACACAAAACTACTTTTGGCTTGGGACAAACACGTTTTGGTTGGTCATCTCAAGTGGTTCAAGATATACCTGATGTGCAAACTGTCTTGGCGAAACGCATTGAAGATTTAACACAGATATTTAAAGCACGACGCAAACGAACAGGTGGAGAACGAGCAGATGAAATAGCCACGAAATGGGCGACAATTTTAGCAAGGCGGGAAATGGGAGAGTCGTTGCAGGTAGTGGCAGAAGATTTAGAAATGCCTTATGAAACAGTGAAGACTTATGTCAAGTTGGCAAGACGCGCTTTAAAAACTGAGGAGTAGTTTGGTATACTCTGTTTCAAGAAAGCAGAACCTTGAAAACTTAATATTGCGTTTCCTGGTGAAAGTTAAAGTCTTGATTTTTACTTTTCACACGCAAATTTTTCGCGGGGGTAAGGCAATGCTTGAAACCCTGATTCTTCCGTTGACCCCCGCGAATCACTTACTCAGTAAGGCTTTGAGGTGTCTGTGATGGTGTCTAATTGTCAATAAAGTATGCTTATTGACAGTAAAATCAGACCCCCCGCGAAAATGGCACTTTCAAACCCAGTTGTAGCAAGTGTTCCAAAAGGGTAGTGTTTTCAATTAATTACCCCTCACGGGGATGGAAACTATAAATCTTGTTCTTCCCGTGTCTTCCAGAAAGCAATTGTTTTCAATTAATTACCCCTCACGGGGATGGAAACTTAAGCTTTTGCTCGATCAGTTGCTTTAAAACAGGGTTTTCAATTAATTACCCCTCACGGGGATGGAAACAACAACAAAGATTTTGACACAGCATATGCTGAAAAGTTTTCAATTAATTACCCCTCACGGGGATGGAAACATCGCAGAAATTGTCCATGCAGCCGGACGGTCGCTTGCAGGGTTTTCAATTAATTACCCCTCACGGGGATGGAAACAATGCTTTCTGATTCGCATCAGGAAGATATTGCATAGACGGTTTTCAATTAATTACCCCTCACGGGGATGGAAACCAAATCACATGTCCACTGGCTTTACCTGCGGGAAATGGTTTTCAATTAATTACCCCTCACGGGGATGGAAACCCCATCTGCAATCGGGGTATTAGCCCGTTGTGCATAGTTTTCAATTAATTACCCCTCACGGGGATGGAAACTTTTCAGAGGTTTTTTCTCCCTTCGCATAGCGAATGGTTTTCAATTAATTACCCCTCACGGGGATGGAAACAATATGGTAATAGCGTTTTCGATTGTTTGTGTGATGTTTTTAATTAATTACCCCTGACGGGGATGAAAATATCATCAATTACTGGATTGGGTAATAATGCGATCGCACAGCAAAACCACTGTTGAAACTGCATTTGATATAATAGACGCGCAGTGGTGTGATAAATACAAACAAAGTTTTTTGCTAGATGTCAGCTAGAGATTTATTTCATGAAGCGGTTAAAAAAGCACTCCAGAAAGAAAATTGGATAGTTACTGATGATCCCCTACAAATAGAATTTGAGGAGGTGACGCTTAAAATAGACTTGGGTGCAGAAAGGCTGATAGCAGCAGAAAGAGAAGGCGAAAAAATAGCTGTGGAAATCAAAAGTTTTGCGAGTAACTCTGCGGTTAGCGACTTTCATACCGCCTTGGGACAATTCTTGAATTATCAAATTGCACTGGAAGAAAACGAACCAGAACGTCAGTTATATTTAGCAGTTCCAGTTGATGCTTATGAAACCTTTTTTCAGACTAAACTTGCTAAAATTGCCGTGCGGCGACATCAACTAAAACTAATAATATACGATCCAATTATGGAAGTGATTGTGAGATGGACAAACTAGAGCAATACCGCCAATCTATCCAAGAAATATTAGCAAAACACAGTAAGTATAAACCTCAACGTGAAGAGATTGAAAACGAATTAATATTTGATACAATGCACGACCACTATCAATTGATGCGTATAGGTTGGAATGGTTTAAGTCGTGTGTATCACACTGTTATTCATTTTGATATTAAAAATGATAAAATCTGGATTCAGCAGAATATGACAGATGTGGATTTAGCACAAGAACTATTAGAGATGGGAGTACAAAAAGAAGATATTGTTTTAGGTTTGCAGCCACCATATAAACGTCCGTACACAGGATACGGAGTAGTTGTTTAATGTAGTTCCAATGTTGTTAAGGGAGTGCGATCGCTTAAGTTAAAGTTGGAATACAATAATGTGTGCGATCGCACATGATTAAATAGAGAAGTAATCGCCATCAACAAAGTACTTATGGATTGGCTACCCTCAATTGATTTATCCCACCTTTGGGATTTAGTTATTGCCCAAACTCCAACACCTACAATCACACCTTCACCAGTGGTAAGTCCCACAAAAAATATCAATGATATTGAACTACTCAAAAGTCAGTTAGAATTTCTCAAGGCTACAAATGGTCAACTAGGTGAAAGCTTTAACAGATTTGTTGCAGCAATGCAATTTACCTTAGTCGTATTTGGCTTTTTAGGTACTTTTTTAGCTTTTGCTATAGGTAAAAATTTAGATGATGCGAAAAAATTAGCCAGTCAATTAATTAACCGAGAAGTAGAAAATAAAATTACAGATTTAGTCCAGGCTGAGGTTGAGAGTGTCAAGCGTTCTTTGCAACGTGAAAGGGTAATTGGTTCAACAGTTGTTGATTATTACTTACCCAGTGATGATACAACAGAACCTGATGATTGTAAGCTATTGCGAACTAGAGGCTTTGCTAAAGTCAGGTTTTGCAATCAAAAGCGCAAGCCCAAAAAGCCACTAGGAGATATTTTAGTTTTAGATTTGATTAATTCTAAACTACTTGAAGGACAAGATTTTGTTGGATTATCAAAAGACGATGCGAAAAACAAACGAGAAGAAAAAGTAAGAAATCAGATTGACTTAGCATTAAACTGGTTAGACAAAACAACCGTTTTAGTAATTTATATCGATGGATTTTCTGAAGAGGTAAAAAATTTAGCAACACGAGTTGATTACTATTATGTTGCGGCAAATACTTCTGTAACTTTAATCGGAATTGTTGCCGATTCAGCTTATGTAGCAGATGGACAACATAATCTATAGGATTTTATTATTCATTTAGGTTTAATATATTTAATTTTTTTGGGAACTCCATCTTCTATTTCAGTTATTTCAACTATGACTGTTTGTCCGGTTTTTAATGACGTATAATGTTTTGGTTCTTTGACGGTTTTAGAAAAAATATTTAATAACTGATAGGTAACTTTATTGCCACTAATTTTTGTTATGTTGGCTTCTATTTTATTTCCTATTTGCAAGTTTTGAGATTTGGCAACTGTTTGTATTTCCATTTGCCGATTTGATACTGATAGCTTCTCAAAATCTTCTAGGGGAGTGACTTTGTAGTAATTAAATAAGCGAAAAGTCCAGCCCAAAATTTCTAATATATCTTTAGGATTTACTTCTGTATTTTTAAGATAATCAGTACAGGTCTTATGAATACTGCGACAATAATCAGGAGTTCTATCAGTTTGTTTAACACTTTTACTACTATCAGCCAGTGTTTTTAAATACTTAAAAAAATTTTCACTATTAGCTGACGGGTTTTGGCTAATATTTGCACGTAGGTAGGCAATTACTTTACCTAATTGCGAACGAATACCATCTTTACTTGCCTCAATGCGTTGTTGTTCTTGAACAAGCACTTTAGCAATATTATGGGCAGTATTCCACATTTGATCTTCTGATAAAGATTGTTTAGTTTCCACTGTTATTTGTCCTTAAATTACTACTATGAGTTTTTTGTTAACCCTAGTAAGGCTTTAATTTCTTGTAACTGCTTTAGTTGTACTAATGGTTGATTAGCCGATTTAACGACAGGTTTGTTAAGTTGATTTTTGGCTGTAGTTGTTTGGGGTTGTGGTTTGGCAGATTTAATAGCATCTAAAATGAATGTTTGTAATTTATTGCCTTCTAAATCTGAGGAGTTTGAATTATAAGATAAGTAACGATTAATGTTTAATTGCTCGATTTTAACTACATCTATTCTCATAGTTCCCATTCCCACAGCTTTACCGCTACCAATTTTTAATCCTAGTTGGTTTTCTGGGTCTTGTCCTAAAGCAATTAATAATGTTCCTAGTTGTGATTTTGTTAAGTTGGCATAATTCACATAAGTGGTGAACTTTTTACCTGTTTCTGCTTGTTGAATGCGAATTGTTGGTTTTACTTCTTCTTGGTAAGAATGGGGATAAAATTTGCGCCCGCGAATTTTATTATTTTTATCATAATAAATTTTTTCACCAGTTTCTAAATCAACAGCTTCAGGTTTCGGTGAAAATAAAGGAGTAATCAGTCCTGTTTGGAAGCCTGGTTTATCGTTATCAGGGTCATATTTCGCATCATGAAAATGTACTAGTCCCAGCCAACTCATTGCACCAAATGTTACGCAAGCTGGACAAAGTTGTGAGATATCTTTACACTCGCCGTAGCCATCAGGAACTTTTGCATTAGTTTTACATAAACAACTTCTTGTGATGGCTTCATATATTGAGCGTACAACTCCTTTGAGAGAACTGCCAGGAATGATTAGTCGCTGATTTTGTTGTACAGAAGATTGAATTAGACTAATTGTGGCAACATATTTAGCTGAGGTAGGATCTAGAGTTTGTTGTGCTAAATCGCTACCCATAACAGTAATACCTGAATTTACAGCTAAAGGTGAAACAACTGTTAAATCTAAAAATAACTTCCCACTAAAACGCTGAGTGTTGAGTTGATATTTATCATGTCCAAACTTATCCTTTCCATCTTTTGCTTGAATATTGACTCTCTCAGGTTTTTGTTGTGGTAAAGATACAAAGTCATAGTTTCTTGGCATATATTTTAAAGTTATAATTTTAGGTTTTGACAGTTAAAGCAACAAAATGTATGCTTGAGGTTTGAACATCTTGAAAGTATCGCTGACCTAACGCAAGCTTCTCAGGATAGATAAATCCTTTAGGGAATTTTGTCTCATCTTTATCATGGAAATAAGCATTGCGATCGCTAGTTATCCAATCTTTACCAATAGGATTAAATTTTGATTCTGTTTGAGGCTGATTTCGACTGAGCAATAACACTTGATAACCGTTATTACTCCGCTTCCAGCGTAGCTCTAATTCTGTGTTAAACATTTGCCCTTCTGGACTAGAAAAATCTGCTGGTAAATCAGCTAAAATACCACTAACTTTATATGCCCAACGCAGAAAATAATAACTAGGCTGCTGATAATAATCTTGCAGTAATTTTTGTAATTCTGCTGGAGATGAGACTTGTTTATATCCCACAAAACTCATGCGCCAACTCCTTTTGGTAATATCTCACGCCATTGACGAACAGCACGCTCAAATAAATCTGGAACACCTCTGTCATCTTCTCCTGTCCAAGTTAATTGCACCCCAAAACCATAAGACATTTCTTCGGCAGTGATTATAGTATCTTGTTTATCATTAATAGGAAATTTATAAGGGTTTTCGTCTTTCCCTTGTAAAAATTCTCCTGCTCCTAATAAAAACTTATTTGACCAATTTAACTCTTTACCAATGGCGTAGATTCTATCACCTCGTAACTCACAACCAGGATATTGCACCACAGCAGAATGATA
Organism: Aulosira sp. FACHB-615; assembly: GCF_014698045.1. Classification (GTDB taxonomy): domain Bacteria; phylum Cyanobacteriota; class Cyanobacteriia; order Cyanobacteriales; family Nostocaceae; genus Nostoc_B. The sequence goes on along the minus strand of NZ_JACJSE010000029.1, from coordinate 73,668 downwards.
TTGCAATTTGACTGTACCCATACCGCGAGATTTGGCAAAACCAATGCCAAACCAGCCATCATCTAAATCGCGCAAGACTAAACCAATTAAACCTAATTGTGCCAAAGAGAAATTTTTAAGATGAATTTTGGTGCGAAAATCTCCAGATGTGCAAACTTCGTAATTAAATAATGCGCCGCGCACAGCAGAACCAAAAACGCGGTCAATTGCAACTCCATTACGTTCTTCAATTTTCAGGGGTATTGAAGTAGTCGGATAAGCATCTTGAATGCGGATACGACTAGCGATGCTAGTATTACCAAATATTTGGTCAGTAAAAGAAGATTGTTTATATATTTCAGCAGATGGTAATTTTTTGTAATATTCGGAATTTTCATTTTTCAAAGGGTCATCAGCCCAAAGCTCAAATTTATCTGATTTGGTTTCTGACGTAGGACGTTTATCGCTTCCTACTGTTCTAACAATACGTTCAGCATGAGCGCGAATTGCTCCTTTAAGCGAACTTCCCGGAAGGTAAACCGAACGTCCACCAGCATGGTAAGTTTCTACAAATTCCATGTTAGGCTTCGTTGGGTCTGCACCTTCTTTTCCCGATTTAATTAAAATCGGCCCGACAGGAATAATGCTGAAATCAATTGTGCAGTGGTTAACTAATCGCTTGTGCATGGTTAAACTTCTTCAGTTGTGGTTTGAGTTAAAGAATTTCCAGGTATTAAGCATCGTAAATGCCAAATTAAAGCTTGCGTCCATTCTTGTTTGAGTATTTCGATTTCTTCTTCTCCATATTGATAGTTACTCATGTTACCTGTAACTTGATTTTGCAGATAAGTTAAAAGCTTTTCCGCATCACCTTCAGCGTCAAACCATTGCATTTGATCAATTTTTAAACTCACAACACCCAAACCGCGAGAACGTCCGCCACCTAGTGGTATTTGTTCACTTTCAAACTGATGTAAACCAATTAACAGTAAGCCTAATTCCCATTTTTCTGCATTTTCTACTACTATTTTGAAATCAAAGCTTGTACCAGACGGAACTACTTGGAAATTGTAAAGTTTTCCTTCTGCTGCTGTTTCTGTATCACGGTCAATTGCTACCCCATCTCTTTCTTGATATTGCCCGAACCATGTATCTTGTACCACTGTCAAATCTCGTACCTGAAACTTACTAGCAATCCAAGGCGAACCAAAGAGACGAGAAATTAAATCAGTTTGTTTGAGTAGTTCATTAGTCAAAGTATAATCATCATCTTGATAATCTTCTTTGATTTTCTTGATGATTTGATTGCGAGCTTGACTAGTAAAATTAGCGGGGTCTTCAGCCAGACTCGTATCAATTCCTCGCAAGAAACTTTCAAGACGCGATCGCAATGCGCCTTTAAAGCTAGAACCGGGAATGAACGGTCGTTCTAACGCGTCTTTAATTACGGGTAAATCAGCCCCAATTGGCTCAGTAGAGCGACCAGCACTAATCCGTAATGCAGTAACACTAGAGAGTTTTCCTGTTATTTCTAAACGATTCTTAAAAGTATCAAACATAATAGCTAATTACCATTTTTATTACTTGCGTCTGCTGTGTCTCGATTTCCTTCTGCATTTCGAGGGTCAACAACAGATGAATTTGGATTTTTTTTCACTTCATTGAGATATTTTAAATAACGCGAACCGTAACCAATATAACGACGGATAAGTTGTATCCAGATATATTTCAAATCTGCACCTGGATTATCTGCAACAATTTGTTTAGCTCTTATTTGTAAAGAGATATCGATATCTTGAATTATTCTAGCTGCAAGCGAATTTCTACCTCTTCCCCATTTTTCATCCCTACCAACTTGATAACAAATAAAATTTTTAATTACCTCTGGACTATCAGTTGTATCCGCAACCCTCAGTAAATTATTAAATTGTGATTCTTCTAGTTTTTTATCGCCCGTTTTAATATATTCACAATTATCCAAAGCTGTTTCAATTGCAATCACTAAATCATCTTCAGCTTGATAAATTGCTTTTTGCACCTTCAACGCCACCTGTGGATCTGATATCTGAGTCATTTTGCATTCTCCCGAAAAACTTGATGAAACTCGTTGCAAACTTCTACTTGTCCAAAACCTTCACAGGTGCGATCGCCTATTCCTTGACTTTCCAAATCCTCTAACGCTGCATACCATTTTTCTGCTTCTGTTGTACTAAACAAATACACAGAACCTTTTGTAGTGACAAGTTCCACATCTTTCATCAACCCCCAAGCAGAGTTCCAGCCAGAACGATATTCATAGCTGCTGTAAGCAACGTGCATTTCTAGAGATGAATCAACTTTGGTAAAGTTCTTCAACATCTCGGCAGAAACTACCGTTGTGCGTTGCCAGTTTTCGGTAAGAATGGCATCAGATTGTAAATCAAGAGTAAAATAAACTCGACCTGTTAATAAATCGTCTTGAGGTTGACCAAAAATAGCCCAAAGATTCCATCTATTTTTTAAGGCTTCGTTAAACTCATCAATTCGAGATTTAATGCTTTTCGCTGGTGATTGTCCTTTGCTAACTTCAATTTTGACTTTGCCTAAACCTCTAGAAGCCGAACCACCAATGCGAAAGTTCAAGGGATTTCTTTCGATAAATCTTTGCAATTCTTCAGCTAAAGATTCATTGGAAACTACAACAAAACTCCGAAAAACAAATTTATCCCATTCATCTGTCTTAGTATTTTTCAAGAAAGACTCATTCAAAACTTGTACGCTGTAAAGGATTTCTTCTTCCGCAGTGGCGCGACGGCGATTAATTCCCACTCGTGTTAAAAAGCGGCTACTTGCATCGTGGCTGTAATATTTATTGTCTATTTTGCTATAAAAACTATTGTAAGTTTCAACCTGGGGGTTTGTGCCTTCTGCGATCGCTTTTGGGTCGCTGGGGTCGTAAGGTTGATTATAGGCTGTGGCACAAAAAGCATCGATGAGAGTATCAAAAACTCCATGTGCGCCACGACTGGAAGTAAAGCCAGGATTAGTTTTGGAACTAACAGCAGTTGCAGGTAAAACCTTGATAGACTGATTTACAACTATCGATTTATCGTCTATTTTCGCAACTGCGGGGTAAGCATTGCCAAAAATTGCGGGATTTTCCCCTAAAAATAGACTTTGAAAATTGCCGCCATCCTCTGCTAAATTTGCCGACTGCTGACCAGATAGTTGTAAAATTTGGTAGGCGATCGCACCCCGCAACACCGAACCAGAAATATAGTTTTCCACTTCGCTCACAGAACCACCGGGTTTTTGTCGTCCTGGTGCGAGGGGAGATAAAGCTGTGATAGTTAGTTCCAGTCGTGTCATGATTCCGCCTTTGGTAATAAACTTAACCAAACTGCATCATCGTTAGAAATCTGCGGTAACTCTTCCCAATGCAACCATCCTAACCCCGCAGATTTGCTACCACCCAAGGCATGAATATGATGTAAGGCTGCAAGTATCAAGGGTTTGGCATAATTTGGGTGATTTGGTAACAGATGAATTTCTCCTGCAAAACTTAATTGAGTATTGACTGGAGAAGTTTCTAACAAATACAATTTTTTCTCCTCTGCGGTGCGTCTTCTGCGGTTAATTGTCACACCAGGACGCAAAACTTCTGGCAAATCTTTCGCCGCAAAAGAGCAAATTAAGTCATCAACAATCACCCGTGAAGGTAAAATCGGATCGCCAAATATCTTAGAAACAAAACAGTGATATCCTCGATAGCCTTCAATTGTATAATCGTTTTTAAACCGAGTTTCTACCTCTTTTTCAGTCGGACAAAGTGATGTAGCTGAAGGTGCAGAAAATATTTGCCATCCTAAACTACGTGCCAGCTTTTCGCATTCATGACGCAATCTTCCTTTAAGCTGCGAACCGGGTATGATAAGTTGTCCTTGTGCATTACGAACTATAGGTTTATCAGCCAATGAACCAGAGGAACCACCTGCACCCACACATAATGCAGTATCAATTACAGCTTTAAGTTTAAAAGTATCAGTTTCAACAGCAGAAAGGCAATCTAAATAAATCATTAACTTACCTCTAGTGTAGTTGCTTGTTCGGTAAGAGGTTCTGTTTCTTCAGCAATAAAGGGATACAAATCTACTAATTCCCGCCAAATAGTTTCGTATGTCATTTTCGCTTCTTTTGCATCTTGTGAATTACTTTCTTGTAAAGACATCCAAGGTGATAAATTTCCATGATTAGATGAATCTTTTGGTTGACACCAAGCTAATTCAAAGTTGTCTTTCAATTCTTGTTTAGCTACTTCATTAGTTAGTCGAATCCGAAAATAACGATAGTTAAGGATAGCTGTACGCTTACCTCGTTCCAGTAAACTGCGGATTTGGTATAGTTGAGAACGAGGAAATTCAGCTTTTTTAAATGCTTTAACCGTTTCTAATAACCCTCCCAATTCATATAAAGTATAGGGAGAGGCATATAGCTTTAATTTGGATTCTCCATCTTTATTTTTAATTAATCCTTCTTCTCGAAACTCCTTAATATTTGAGGAAATCATCGTTACAGCTTTCATAACTAAAAAATCTACTGTCCCACCATAATATTTATGTTTTTTCTTCAAATCTTTCGCATATTTTTTAGCCGATTTGAGTAATTGACTTACTAATTTGTCTGCATAATAAATTGGCGTATCCTGTGCTGTAATCAATACACCAGTTGACATACTCAACAAACATTTAGAAGGTGGTATACTACCTGTGTTATAGCGATGAGCTAATAAATTAGGTGCTGTTTGCTCTAATGAATATCGTCCAGTTCTCCCTAAATATTCTTCAAATTCATCACCGATAGTTTTAGCGATTTCTAAAGCTTTATCAGCAGGAACAACTAGTAATACATCATCACCACCAATAGTAATAATTTCAAAAGGATGAATCCAAACAGGTTCTTTATTAGTTCTACTAGATTTAGCATCAGGTGTATATTGATAAGGATGCAAATATTCCGCTAATGCTTTGTAAACAGATTTTTCTGTAGCCTTAAAAATATCTTCGCTAAAAAGCCGATAATCTTGTGGAGTTTTAATTTTCTGCCGGATATAACCACCCATATTATTACCATCAGCATATATATAAGCCACAAATCCTGATGGTTTACTGGCTGATGCAATTTCTCGAAGAGAACGTGCTTGTTCTACTTCTTCATGGACATTACCATAATATCGACTGGCTAATTGTTGGTTCTCATCTTTATCAAGAAAGTCCTCAAACTTCTTCACCCATTTTGAGATCCAAATATCAAAAGGTTGCCATTCCAAGTTGGCGTTATTATACCAACCGTGAGAACTGTCCACTTTAGCAATCTCTCCTACCAAGCGTTTTCGCGCTAGAGGTTCCGACAAAAAACTACTATTTGGTAACTCTACTTTCATAATTGCAGAACGGCGATCGCTTTCATCTCTCTGCACATAAGGATGAGTTTCAAATATCGGTGGATAGCAGCGACTTGGACGTTCTTTGTCTGTTGGTTCTTTTTTGGGTAGTTTATTACCGTTGCGTCTTTGTGTGAACTGGTTTGCTAATTTTCCCACCAGTTCATTAAAATTCTTACGATTTTGGAACCTTTCAAAAGGATCGTTAACTTCTGCTTGATCAAAATAAGCCCGAATTATCAGATTGTCTTGGTTATTCTCGTACTTATCAAACCAGAAAGTATCTTCAATTTTTTCTTGCAACAAACCAAACCGAAATTCTAATAGCTTAAAAGTATCACCAACTGCACAGGAATTAGCTGTTAAAGTTTCATAAGTATAGCGTTTTTCAATAGCATTCGCTAAATCATTAACAAATTCTGCTGGACAAAATACCAGAATGCTACCACCTGTAGAATAAATAATTAGCTCAGGAATTAAAGCTTTTCTTAAATTAGGAAAATTAGTATCTAACCACTGTTCAATAGATAGCGATCGTTGTCCCTCACTAAAAAATGCAGGTAAATCAACCAAATTTATTCTGTCCAGAAGTGCTGAAGCACCACGAATATCAGGTAATTTCGCAGCTTCAAAAACATACTGTTTAATCTTAGTCGCACCACCATAAACCAAGCCGATGCGTCTCTTGTCTTCCCAAAGTTTTAAGTAATCCTCTTTTTCTTTTAACTCATTAAGTGTTTGAGGAGTAGAGTCTTCAAAAGTATTGTAAAGGCGCTGTGCCTGTTGAATAAAAGTTTTTGTACTTTCTGGCACATCTTGCCCCTTTTGCAATGCCTGTCGCATTTGGTGCAGGCTACTGAGTTCATCCTGACTAAGATTGTTCTTTTTGTCCCAAGCGAGACACCAGGCTAGTGCAGTAATTATCCTTATGCGAGAATCGTCATTCATGTCGTTAAATCAGCCGTTCAGAGATTATTAACTATCTGTCGGGACTTTTTTGTGAGCCGACACATTTTTTTAGTGAGTAATATTTTTATCTTTTAAGTATCTACACTAACTTATACTGAGTTTCCAGTCAAAATAAAAATATTTTATGTTTTACCTCTAATAAGCGACTAATATTTTTATCTGATGAAATTCAATTAACTTATAGGCACAAATGTTAATTTATATATTTTATTGGTATTTTTTATTGCTAGATAAAGCAGATATTATTAAATTTATACTGATAAAATCTTTATGCTTTAATTTACTAATTAGCTTGATGAGACTCAAGTACCAAATATACTTTTTAGTAGAATAAAGAGTATGAATGGGCAAACAATTTATCAAAACCTAAGTAATCTTGATTTGTTAATTGGTATTTTAACAATCTTTTCTTCAATAGCTGTTGGTGCATTTACCACTTACAAATTTCTCGATACTATTTTTAAACGAAAAAGAATATTATTTAAAATTTTGGAGAGAAAAATTAAAATATTCGATCCACCCAATAAATGTAATAGGGATATGAATGCTGAATTTGCATAAATTCAAAAGAATCCTTTATTCAAAAAAGTAGAATCTATATTAATTCCTAATACTAATGTTATGCAAATCAGTAATATAAATCATGGAAGTCTTATAATTTTAGGAGTTGGAAATGATTTTAATTACTTTGAAGCCGTATTTAATGAAGCGAAAAGACAGAGAAGTCCCATTATTATCTATACTTATGGTGATAGTCAGGTATTACAAAAAAATCACTGGGACTTACTAAACACATATCGGTGGTATTCTGTATCCACTAGTCCTCTTCGCATAATTTCTGACATTTTTGCTATTCTTTCTACTTTTATTTATGAAGATAAGTAACAATGATGCTCTGGCGAGGTATTGGCCGAATTAGTTCTCTGGAAAAGCAATGCTTGCTGAGTTTTGGTAAGGGCGATCGCAATTGTTTTACCCCTACATCCCTACATGTTATGTTGTATACACACAAAATTTTTGATTTGCTAGACTTTTAGCATGTAATTGCTTACCCTTTTGGAAAAAAGAACACTGGCAAAATGGTTCTAGCACTTGGGTGAGTATTGGCGCTTGTGAACAAGCTGGGGAAAGTTGTTAATACTCAATTGCTGAAGCTTGTGTTTTGTGATTATACGAATAATAAAAAACCTCGGCGAAACTAACCGAGGTTCAAGGAGAAGGTCTGAATGTCGATGGGAGATACCGATACCGAAGTCTAAAACTCTTAGCTAACTGCAAAAGCAAATAATACTAAACCTGTTACAAACAAACTTGCAACGGCAGCTTGGATAACGTAACGACGCTGTTCCCAAATTGCTGGGTATTCAGCGTAGTAAATCTGGGGTTCGGTTGCATAGTTATTTAAAACGCCATCTTCATTAACGGTGGTATACATAATTTTTTTCCTTGCTTGTTAACTTATGTAAACAAATTTAACAAGTTTGTTACAAAACGTCAACTAGACTTGACAAAAAAAAATTTATTATTTTCATTACGCTAACTTATCAGCTGCTGGCGGAAGGGTAATACCATTTTGGATTTTGGATTGAGAAAGGGTTTACAGGTAAACTTTTGGACTGGACTTCCTCCATACACCCTCAATACGGTTCGGATAAGAAACTTACTTGTGTAGGCAAGCAAGGGTGCAGGGGTGAAAGGGGGAAGGAAGGTACGCTCTCCCCTGCACCCGAAGCCCCTCCGCCCCCCTGCTCACCTCAACAGGTGAACTATGAACATTTAATTTTCATCACGTCCATGAACTTGGGCGGGTGGACTGGTGGCTTCTACGGCGGTGAATGATTCAAGAATTTTGTAAGTGTGGTGTGAACCTTTGGGAATAACCCAAGAACTACCAGGTTCTAGCAAAATCATTTGTCCTTCGATGTGCAGTTCTGCACGACCATGAATTACATAACCAACAGTTTCATATTCCCGTGCTGTTGGTGGTTTATCTTCTCCTGGTTGTTCATTTTCCCAAAGGCGCATCGAAACTGTTTTACCAGAAGCTAGATATTTTTGACCGAGTTTACCTTTGGGTGAATGGCTAGAATCTATTTTGTTAACGCTGGTGTCAGTCATATTTCATTAATCACTTTATGGTTTGAGAACAACTTTGATACAGTTATCTTTTTTCTCTTTAAAAATTTGGTAGCCGTGGGGTGCTTGGTCTAAAGATAGAGTGTGAGTGATTACGAATGAAGGGTCGAGGTCGCCGTTTTCAATGTGATTGAGTAAGGGTTTTAAGTATCTGTGGACATGGGTTTGTCCCATTTTGAAAGTCAAACCTTTGTTCATTGCTGAACCCATTGGAATTTTGTCGAGGAAGCCACCGTAAACTCCGGCAATTGAGACATGACCGCCTTTTCCCGCAGATAGAATTACTTGACGTAATGCTGTTGGACGGTCTGTTTCTAGACGAACTGCTTGTTTTACTTTGTCGTAGAAAGCCATCGCATCTGTACCATGTGCTTCCATACCCACAGCATCAATACAAGCATCAGGGCCACGACCGCCTGTCAATTCTTTGAGTGCTTCCCCAATGTCTACCTCTTCATAGTTGAGGACTTCAGCTTTGCCTTGTTCTTTGGCCATTTGCAGCCGTTCGGGAATGCGGTCTATGGCAATAACGCGCTCTGCACCAAGGAGAAAAGCACTTTTAATGGCAAATTGTCCGACTGGGCCGCAACCCCAAACAGCAACAACATCGCCGGGTTTGATGTTACAGTTTTCTGCGGCCATGTAACCAGTCGGGAAAATGTCAGTTAAAAATAGAACTTGCTCATCTGTGAGGTGGTCGGGAATTTTGAATAAGCCAACATCTGCAAAGGGTACTCGGACATATTCTGCTTGTCCGCCAGCGTAACCGCCAAATAAGTGCGAATAACCAAATAAGCCTGCTGGTGAGTGACCCATTTGCAGTTCTACCAGCCAAGCATTTGGGTTGGAGTTATCACATAAAGACCATAAATCGCGCTGGCAAAAAAAACAGTTACCGCAGGAAATGGTAAAGGGAACAACGACGCGATCTCCAAGGAGAAGCCGCTTCGCGTCTACGCCTATTTTTACATTCTTAACTTCACTGCCTAATTCTACAACTTCCCCCATAAATTCATGCCCAAGGATATCGCCTTTTTGCATGGTGGGAATATAGCCATCATAAATATGTAAATCTGAACCACAAATTGCTGTGGATGTAATTTTAATAATGGCATCTCGCGGGTTAAGAATTTTGGGATCAGGAACCGTTTCTACCCGCACATCGTTTGCTCCGTGCCAGCAAACTGCTTTCATAATTTTTAGTCCTTTGTCATTTGGAATTAGTCATTCATATAAAATGGTGTGTTAGGCGCTTTGATTATCTTTTTCGTGACAGCTAATTCCGAAAAAATGCGCCGACCTAACACACCCTACATGGCTATCTTTTTACTGTTTGCTTTAGGTTCTATCTCTGAGTTGTTTGCTAGGAGGATTTTGGTAATAGCCTTCTCGGCTTGCTCTAGATTGATTACTATCTGCTCCACTTACTTTGTCTTTCGCATCCTTGAGAAACTCTTTTGTAGCTCTGGGAGTGTCCTCATCTAAGTTTAGTTTCTCGCGGATATTCTCAGCAGCATCTTTCAGTTTAGACTGAGCATTTCTAACTTGGTTATCGTTTTGACCTTCGGGTACGCCTTTGTAATAAGTTCCTTCGGGAGTTGTCACATCAGCTTGTGCTACGTTGACAAAGCTAAAGGCTTGTCCCAGTAAGAACATAAATCCTACTAAGAAAACAACCATAATTTTGCGTAAGCTAGAAATCACTTGCTTCATAAATAACCTCATTTGCTTTATTTATTTGTGTGTACAACTGAACGGCTATCAGCCAATTCATGGTTTGAGGACAACTTTGACACAGTTATCTTTTTTCTGTTGAAAAATGTGATAACCGTGAGCCGCTTCTGCTAGTGGGAGTTGATGAGTTACCACAAAAGAAGGGTCGAGTTTACCGTCCAAGATTTGCTGGAGTAACAAGTGCATATATTTCTGTCCGTGCATTTGTCCCATTCTGAAGGTTAGACCTTTGTTAAAAGCTGCACCCAAGGGTATTTTGTCAACGAAACCACCATAAACACCCATAATTGCCAGAGTGCCGCCTTTACGACAGGCTACCATCATTTCTCGTAATACGTGGGGGCGATCGCTTTCTAGCTTGAGTTTTTGTTTTGTCTGGTCGTAGAAGTCTTCTAAACCAACACCGTGGGCTTCTAAACCGACTGCATCAATGCAAGCATCAGGGCCGCGTCCGCCAGTCATTTCTTTTAATGCTTCACCTGCATTAACTTCTTCGTAGTTAATTACTTCGGCTTTGGCATATTTTTTCGCCATTTCTAAGCGTTCGGGGAAGCGGTCTATAGCAATTACTTTTTCTGCACCCATCATATAGGCGCTAATCATGGCGAACAGTCCCACTGCACCGCTTCCCCAAACCGCTACCGTATCCCCTGGCTGAATATCACAGAGTTCTGCACCCATGTAGCCAGTCGGAATAGCGTCAGAAATAAATAAGAGTTTCTCATCAGGTATATCTGACGGAACTTTCACAACGCCAACATCAGCAAAAGGTACGCGGATATATTCGGCTTGTGCGCCTGCATAGCCACCTAATAAATGAGAGTAGCCATAAATTGCTGAGGTAACATTACCAAATAACTTTTCTTCTAGCCAACTGTTGGGGTTAGAATTATCGCACAGCGACCACATATCACGCTGGCAATAAGCACAGTTACCACAGCCAATGGTTGAGGGAACAACAACGCGATCTCCAGGGAGAAGCCGCTTCGCGTCTACGCCTATTTTTAAATTATTAACTTCCCTACCAACTTCGACGACTTCCCCCATAAATTCGTGACCAATAATGTCACCTTTTTGGACTGTTGGGATATAGCCGCCATATATATGTAAATCCGAACCACAGATAGCTGTGGAAGTAATTTTAATAATCGCATCGCGGGGATTAAGAATCGTCGGGTCTGGTACCGATTCCACCCGCACTTCATTAGCACCTTGCCAACAGACTGCTTTCATAAAAGTATGAAATGTGAAGTATGAAATGTGAATTAGAAAGTGTGAGTTTTATCCTTCATCTTTTGCCTGTTGGCTGTCCTTCGGTGGTGGCGATTTCTCCGGCTTCCATGAGCATTTTGAAGCGGCGTAGGTCATCACCGATTTGTTGTTCTGGTTCTTCGCCAAAAAGTTTTGCCAGAGCCGCACTTATTCCACCGCCGGGGATGTTGTATTCTAAAACTACTTTGACTTCTGTACCTCGCTCGCCTGGAGCTTTTTTAAATCTGACAAAGCCGGAGTTATCAATATCTGCGCCTTCGACAGAAGCCCAAGAGATAAACTCGTTTTCTCTATCTTCGAGAATCTCTGCATCCCATTCAACGTTGTTAGCTAAAGGCGCTTTTGCAATCCAATGCGAACGTTTTGCGTCGTATACCTTCACCGATTGCAGATGCTTCATAAAGGTGGGTAACTGCTCAAAGTTGTGCCAATAACGGTAAAGTTCATCGGCTGGTTTATTAATAGTTACCGTCTTTTCAACTTTGATGGGTTTATTAATTCCCAGGGCTTCTTGTGCTTGCTGTATTGTGCTTTGCTTAGTTAACCCTTGGTAAACTAAACCACCGCCAGCCAGTGCAGTTAATACACCTTTTAAAGAGCGTTGACTTAAACCTGTGAGTACCATAGCCCCACCGCCAATGAGAGAAGCCCAGCGTTCCATCTCATTAGCTTCTGGGGTAGTTTTAGTTGTGCGATCGCCTGTTGAAGTCACTTTGATATCTCCTTAAAATCATTGCAGAGGCGTAAATATCTTTCTCTGCGATATCTGCGCCTGGAGCGGTTCGTTTTACATAGAAACAGCTGCACCAGTTGTCGGCTTAGGAGATTGCACTCCCGCACTTAGCCGCGCCCGATATAGCTCTACCAAACGTTGTTCGTCTTTTAACAAATCGCCGTAAATCTTTTTGAAAATATCAGTTGCTATGGGGTCAGTAAACATTGCAGATAAATTACCAATGTCCCCAATACCTGTTTGTAAATCACCCAAAGCACAACGGATTTGATAGATATCATCACTACCAGATAGCGCCGCTTTTACCTTGGCATATTGATTAGCGATATTGGCAGCTATCGAAGGCTTTTCACCTAATTTATTCAGGTAGGTTTCTAATATTTCAATGTGACGCTGTTTATGCGCCATTAACTCTTGAAACAGTGCCTTAGCTTGAGTATCAGACTCTTTTTCGTAATACTTTTCTAGAGCTTCTAGAGAATAACGTTCACCACTTAAAGCCGTATTTAAACCTTTAGCAATTTCGCCTTTAGTTGAACCACCCCAAGCATCAGCAATTTTCCACCATTCGGCGTTAATATCTGTTTCATCGGGAAGAGCCACATCTTTACCACCGTAACCAAGACGGCTGAGAATAGCTGTGGTAAAAATTGCCAAGTCTCCAGGTTCGCGGGAAGTAATTAAATTACCATCCACTACCAGGGATTCATCTTGATAGTTTGCACCCGCATTCAGCATATCGCGGCGGATAGCCACAAAACCAGTAGCGCGTTTTTCTCTGAGCAAATCGCCTTCAATTAATAATTGTGGCCCGTGACAAACTGCGGCGACGAGCTTTCCTTGTTGCAGAGCTTCTTGGACAAAGCGCACTGTATTGGGGTTGCGGCGCATTTTATCAGGAGCCATCCCACCAGGAATTATTACTGCATCGAATTCTGATGCGATCGCTTCTGTAGTGGTACCATCTGCTTGAACAGAAACTCTACCGCGTTTACCTTTATATTTTTCGTTCATCCGCGCACCGAGGACAACTACATCTATTCCTGCTTGTTTCAGCCCGTGACAAGGAACTATAAATTCTGCATCTTCGACATCATTTTCAATTAGAATTGCAACTTTTTTCTTCCCAGAATGATTGTTTTGATATGACATGGAATTACCTATTTTGCTTAATTGTTAATTGGGTGAAAATTGATCAATTACCAGCCAATAGAGGCTAGAGATTAGAGGAATGTAATTTATTGAGATGAAAAATGTTCTAAAAATCACGAATCATATAATCTCAGGAAAACTTTCATACTTCACTAGTAGATGGTGCAGGAAATAGTTCTTCGTAATCGTGACTAAAATGGGCGTGAAACCGAGAAAAAATTTCAGGCTTGATGGCATTTTGCAACACAGCGAAAACTGCTCGGACATGAATTGCAGTAGTAGTAGGTTCTATATGTTCTTTTTGGCTAACACGTTGAATAAACTCTTGGAGATGAAAACTTTGAATACTTGCTTGTGTTTGTGCTTGTAAATAATCACTTAGTTCCTGTGGAAGTTGTGCAGCTAAATCTTGAATTTCACTTTCTGCAATACGTTCTTTAATAGTTTCTAGAGTTGCACGAGTAGCAAGTTCCGCCTCCTCACGAGAATTAGATTGAGAGAGACTTTGGACATGGGTAATAAACTCGTGATATTCCACTTTTAACCTCCACTAAAATTACCTCAATACTTATTTGAGTATGAGAAATTTTTACCAAAAAAAAGTTATGAGTTTAGAAGAAATTAAGGGGCTTGTTGTGTGGGTTGAGTACTTCTAACTCATAACTAACAGATTCAACTACAAGTAGCTTAACCTTGAATTTACTCTTATAAGATTAGGCTGTAAAAATTACATTAACTTCGTTCTAAGGGGATAGATTTTTTTACTACTAAAGTCATACATCCAAAGTCAGACAAATTTTATTAATAAAAACGTTATGGTAAGGATGCAGAAAAGGCAGATATATATGACAGAAAAAAATCAGCATCCTGAAGTTAATTCAGAAGATTTACCACAAGAAATTACTGAATCTTACGGCACTGGAGTCAAAGAATTACCAGGGTACAATATTGGTGAGCGATCGCTTGATCAAACTACCCCAGAGTATCCCGATAGCCCCGAAGTCACCACTCAAGACGGTTATACTTACTGGCAAGATACCGTAGGCGATGAAGCTGTTGGTGGTACTGTCGCCGTTCCTGAACAAGATGTTACCGAAGAAATTGAAGCAGCCGTTGGTTTAGAAATGAGCGATCGCGCCTTCCTCCGTACCAACGAAATTCTCGAACAACGCGATGATCGTCGCTGGGAACTAGACCCAAAATCCTCCGAAGATTACCAAGAACGATGAGTGTTAACCCGCATTTCTCACAAGCTTCAGGCGTTTGATGGGGCAGAGGGGCAGAGGTGCGGAGGGGCAGGGGAGAGAGTACCTTCATTCTCCCCTGCTCCCCTGCACAGGCTTTGAAAGGTGTGGTGAGAAATCCGGGTTAAGTGTTGTACACTGAGCGCACTTGTACTGAGCGCAGCCGAAGTAGTCGAAGTGTAAGTTCTAAGTTCTCCCCCTTGTCCCCCTTGTCCCCCTTGTCCCCCCTAACCTCTAACCTCCAGCCCCTAATCCCTAAAAATCCCTACCACAAATGTCCAGCATTTCGATAAACTCAGAAATGCTGCGATGTTGTTGATCATGTCAGATTCTCAAAGTGTAAGTGCTGCTGTTGCCAAACTCTACAATACCTATCCCTTTCCCCCAGAACCCCTGCTAGATGAACCACCTCCGGGTTATAACTGGCGTTGGAATTGGTTAGCAGCTTATAGCTTCTGTACAGGTCAAAAGCCGCAAAAGCAAGACATCCGCATTTTAGATGCTGGCTGCGGTACAGGTGTAGGTACAGAATACTTGGTTCATCTCAACCCCCAAGCTTCTGTAGTTGGGATTGACTTGAGTGCGGGTGCTTTGGCTGTGGCGCAAGAACGTTGTCAGCGTTCCGGTGCGAACCGTGTAGAATTTCATCACCTCAGCATCTATGATGTGGAACAGTTACCCGGTGAATTTGACTTAATTAATTGCGTCGGGGTTTTGCATCACCTACCAGACCCAATTCGCGGTATTCAAGCTTTAGCTAAGAAATTAGCCCCAGGCGGAATTATGCACATTTTTGTGTATGGTGAGTTGGGACGTTGGGAAATTCAACTTATGCAAAAAGCGATCGCCCTTCTCCAAGGCGACAAGCGCGGCGACTACCGTGATGGTGTGCAAGTCGGACGCAAAATATTTTCCTCCTTACCAGAAAACAATCGAATTGTCAAATACGAAAAACAACGCTGGGCAATGGAAAACCAGCGCGATGAATGTTTTGCAGATATGTACGTTCATCCCCAAGAAGTTGATTACAATGTTGAGACGTTATTTGAATTAATTGATGCTTCTGAGTTAGAATTTATCGGCTTTTCCAATCCTGGTTTTTGGCAGTTAGATAGACTTTTAGGGAAAGCACCAGAGTTAATTGAACGGGCAGAAAATCTCAGCGAACGTCAGTTATATCGTTTAATAGAATTACTCGACCCAGAAGTTACCCATTACGAATTTTTCCTTGGTCGTCCTCCCCTAGCTAAAGCCGACTGGTCAAGTGATGACAAGTTGTTATCAGCTATCCCAGAATTAAACCCTTGTATTGATGGCTTTCCTAGTCAATGTATCTTTAATTACGACTACCAAATTGTCAACTTGTCCACAGCAGAGTTTGAGTTTATGCAAGCCTGTAATGGACAAGCAAAAGTAGGGGAAATTTTAGCAAATGTGCAATTAACTTTGGATGGAGTGAGAACCTTGATCAAGCAGCAGTTGGTCATGTTGACATAACCGCCGAGGATCATAGCAAAGTACTGATACCAATTCACGAAATTACTGATACAAATCACTTCCTCTGTATTTCTGCTTCCGGTCGCCGAGCGAAGTCGAGGCGCTGCTTACCGATATGTATTATATTTAAAGTGAAATGGTATGAGTGTTGGGTCAACATTCTTCCCCTGCACCCTACACTCTTCCCGGTTCCCCGTTCCCTCTCCTTTCAGATACCTTTTTCACCCCGCCCGAATGAATTAGGACTTACGCAAGAAATCTTTCAAACTCTGATCACTTCGTGTCCTTTGCGTTCTTTGCGGTTCGTTTCTTTATACTTTTGCGTAAGTCCTGTGAATCATTGACGATGAGAATGTCCATCTTTGGTAACTATAGAAGATTCGGCTGTGACTACACCTTTGGCTTGGGTTTCCATTTCCAGCAATTCCGGGATGGTGACAAACTTATAGCCTTTCGCCTTTAAATCTGCAATAATTTGCGGTAGTGCCTTCACAGTGCGAGAACGATTGCCGCCACCGTCGTGCATCAACACAATTCCACCGGGTTTGGCACTTTTGACAACATTTTTAATTAATGTTGGAGTTTGACCATGACGTTGAGAGTCTCCCGACTCATCAGACCACATAATGATTGCATACTTTTGACTTTTGGCATAATCCACTAAGCCATTGTGCAGAAAACCACCAGGAGGACGAAATAATGTGGTTTTCACTCCGGTAAGTTGATAAATCAAATCTGCTGTGCGATTAATTTCACTCGCGGCGGTGGCTACATCCATCCGACGATACCAATGATGCCATGTATGGTTGCCCAAGACATGACCTTCGGCGGCAATTTGTTTAACAATTTGGGGATGGTAACTAACCATTTGCCCGATTAAAAAAAATGTTGCTTTAATATGATTTTGTTTAAGAATTTCTAATATTTGTGTCGTATTTTTTGGCCCTGGGCCATCATCAAAAGTTAAGGCAATAACTTTATCTGTTGTGGGTAATTTAGCTTGATAAATGGTTTGTCCTTGAAATTCCTTTGATACAGTTTGTTTGGTCGTATTTAAACTGGCATTTTGTGTAGTGACTGCTGATTTCTTATCTACTGATTGAGTCAATAGTAAAGGAATGTTAAGGGGATTTTTGAGTAATAACCCTGTGAGACTCAAGCCACCACCAGCACCAACCAGTGTAATAGTTCCTGCGGTTAAAAATTGCCATAATTTTGGGCTAAACACATCGATACTCCTCAATTAATAATGTATTAAGCACATATTTATTTATCCGTAATTATTTTAGTTGTAGCTTACGAATTTTGCGTAGTGATGACAGCAGTATAACTATAATGTGGAGAAATGCCAGTGTTTTTAAATTTCTACTGGATGTTGTCCATAATAAGGTAAAGCTTCTGACCACTGAGGGCGTTTTCCTTGTCGCCATTCTAGATAAGAAAGTTCCAAAATATTTGTGACAGTTGCAGCTAAACCAGAGGTCGCATGAATTAACTGATACTCAGTATTGCTATTAGTTAAAGTTTCTTGCCAAGCTTCTGGGGTTAGTACTGTATCAGGAAATAAGGCTGTAATTTCTGAAGTGTGAGAATTAACTTGATAAATCGCACCAAATACTTTACCTCGTTGTGCTGGCATTTCCACAGCGATCGCTTTTTGAGTATGATTTTTATATGACCAAGCTACCGCCGCTAATGTTGAAATGGCAAACACGGGAATATTTAATTGTTGCCCTAAAGTACGGGCGAGAACTACACCAATACGAGTTCCCGTAAAGCCGCCTGGCCCTTTAGCAACAGCAATAAATTCTAAATCTGCCCAAGTTTGTGGTTGGATAAAATCAATTAAATATTGATGTATATAACTAGATAAATCACGCCCTAAATTCCAAACATTTGTGCGAGTTTCGCCAGCAAAATTACTAATGGCAAAACCTAATTCTGGTGTGGTTGTATGCAGGGATAAAGCGTATTGCTGGGGTGGTAGAGTGGTTAATTCTGTGGTCAAAGCGAGTAATTATATTAATTTTCCTAGAGTTGGCGTGATATTTATTCAACCATAAAAATAGACGACTACTACAAGAAATCGCAGTAGTCGTTGATAATTTACCTATCATCTTCATCACGTCGGTACTAGTTCACCGGGACGCAATTTCGCCCATTTACCCATTTCTTGCTTAAAGCTAAGACAACCAACAACATCCCATTCCATTTCAATCACATCTTCTTTAGTACGGATGTTAACGTTAATAGAGGGTTCATTAGGGTCAAAAGTCGGGTTCTCAGTTAAATGAGGCTGTTGGTGTTGGGTTTCTACAGCATGATAGGTTACACAACGGTCTACGTATTGGCAGTTCACGCAAATACACATAATATAACCAACTCCAGGAGCTTTATTGCTAATCTAGCGTAAGCAAAGCTATTCTTCACTAGTTGCCGGGTTGATTTTTATTACAATGCACAGTTCTGTTTCTGCAATTCTCGCGCCACAAAATTGGCCTTTTAGTTTGGAATGCTTACCACAACCAGCTTACATGGTAGGTGGTGCGGTGCGTGATGCAATTTTAGGCAGAACCCGTGAATATTGGGATCTTGACTTTGTGATACCATCGGATGCGGTGCAGGTAGCGAGAGCGATCGCTAAACGTTATCAAGCTGGCTTTGTCTTACTCGACGCAGAACGCAAAATTGCCCGTGTAGTATTTCCCCAAGCCACGGCTGACTTTGCCCAACAAGAAGGCAATAGCTTAGAAACTGACTTGCATAGACGTGATTTTACAATTAATGCGATCGCCTATAATCCCCACACCCAAGAAATCATCGACCCGTTGCAAGGTTGTGCTGATTTACAGCAAAGTCTTTTACGCATGGTATCACCAGCCAACCTCGCAGATGACCCTTTACGGTTAATGCGTGCATATCGCCAAGCCGCTCAACTGAATTTTACTATTGAACCAACTACACAAAACACAATTCGCACCTTAGCATCACACCTCCACACAGTCGCAGCTGAACGAGTCCGTACCGAAATAGGTTATCTTTTAGCCAGTCCCCAAGGTACGCCCTGGTTAACCAACGCCGGGAAAGATGGTTTACTTTCTCACTTCTTCAAAAATGCTACAGCCGAAAGCTTTGATAAACTCGCCGCCGTTGACACAACTTCAGCCATCCTTGCACCGCAATTTGGTGCAGAATTACAACAATATGTGCGTGATACTGTGAAAACCACTTGGTTAGGTATTGCCAAACTTGCTTGTCTTGTAGATAGTAACCCCGGAGTTGCCGAATTAGAACTCCAAGAACTCACCTATAGCCGTGCTGAAATTCGCGCTGTGACAACGGCTTTGAAATTATTTCCGCAGTTAAAATCTACCAACAAGTCTATCCGAGAACAATATTTTTTGTTCCAAGAAGCAGGTCATGTCTTTCCTGTTGTCGTATTATTGGCGGTAGCACAAGATACTTTGGTAGAGGCGATGTCAGGCGACAAATCACTGTTGGTTTACTCACCTTTGATCAGCCGCTACCTTAACCCTGATGATCTGGTCGCTCATCCCACTCAACTAGTGAGTGGTAAACAACTAATGTTAGCACTAAATATTCCAGCCTCGCCAGTTGTCGGAGAACTACTGACCGAGATTGCGATCGCTCAAGCAGAAGGTAAAATTGCTACAGCTACAGATGCGATTGAGTTTGCACGGCAGATGTTAGAGAGTTGAGAGTATGTCACAGTCTGTTGAGGTTGGGTGTAAGGGTGTAGGGGGGTAAGAATTTAAGAGTTTTTGTTTACCTACACACAAACTTCCATCCCCCTTGTCCCCCTCATCTCCCTTGTCTCCCTTGTCCCCCCTGTCTCCCTCATCCCCCTTCTAAACCATCTGAAAACTAGTAGTTTCTTCCAAAACCTCATAACCAGATGCTAATTTTTCCATAGCGCGGTCAATTAAATCTAAACCTTGCTGGACTGTTTCAATCACACTTAATTGTCCGCGTAACTCAGCCGCGCCGATGAATCCTTTAGCGTACCAAGTCATGTGTTTACGAGCTTGACGAACACCGCGATCGCCTTTATATTCCCATAAAGCTTGTAAATGATCTCTGGCGCATTCTAAACGTTGAATTGGGGTTGGTGGCGGTAAAAGTTCGCCAGTTTTTAAGAAGTGGTCAACTTCGCCTACCAAAAAGGGATAACCCAAAGTTCCGCGCGAACACATCACACCATCAGCGCCAGTTTCCTCTAAGCATTTTACTGCGGCTTCCACAGAAAATATATCGCCATTGCCAATTACAGGTATCGATAGCACTTCTTTCACACGGGCTATCCATTCCCAACGGGCGTTACCATTGTAACCTTGAGCGCGGGTGCGTCCATGCACAGTAATCATTTTCGCCCCTGCATCTTCCATCCGCTTGGCAAAATCGAGAATAGTGATTTCCTTGTCATTCCAACCAATTCGGGTTTTAACTGTTACTGGTACATCCACAGCTTTCACAACTTCCCGCACAATGGCTTCAGCAACTTCCGGCTGACGCAACAGCGAAGAACCACCGCCATTTTTGGTAATTTTATTTACCGGACATCCCATATTAATATCAACAGTATCAGCCCCTTCCGCCACAGCTTTCACGGCTGCTTCAGCTAAAAAATCAGGGCGACAGTCAAACAACTGGATACTAATTGGGCGTTCGTTAGGGTCAACTTCCATAATTTTGGGTAACTGCTTCACATAGTGCAGTCCCGTGGCATTGACCATTTCGGTATACATCATCGAATCTGGTGCATAGCGACGCACTAGCCGACGAAACACCAAATCTGTCACCCCAGATAAAGGCGATTGTAAAACCCGGCTTTTCACCTCAAACGAGCCGATTTTTAAAGGTTGAGAGAGTCTAGCTTGTAGACTGGGAGACAGAGTAACCATATCAACAATTCACAATGCACACTTAATCATATCTCTTATCCAAGACGGTTGTTGATGATGGTTGGTGTGATTCCGGTCAACTTACAATAGTTATGAGACGGTTGGCGATCGCAGTTGTTGAGTCATAGCATTCCTCACAGTTTACACTTCTATGTGATATCACTCTTTTACTGGGTGTGATAGGTTTGAATTGCACCTATATATCGAATCTTCTTTTGTGGCTAAGGATCGTTTTCATCAAGTTGTTAAGATGGCTCTTACTAAAGATGGGTGGAATGTGACTCACGATCCATTTCAGATTAAAGTAGGTGGTGTAGATATGGAAATTGACTTGGGGGCAGAAAGATTACTAGCTGCGGAGCGAGGAGATGAGAAAATTGCAGTGGAAGTAAAAAGTTTTTTAGCCAGTGCATCGGCAATTTCTGAGTTTCATACAGCACTAGGTCAGTTTATTAACTATCGGGCTGCATTACGCCGTGGAGACCCTGATCGCATTCTCTATCTAGCTGTACCTAATCTAATCTATAACAGCTTCTTTCAACTGGATTTTCCCACCTCAATGCTGCAAGAAAATTCCGTAAAAATAATTGTTTACGATATTGAATTGGAGCAAATTTTACTATGGAAGGATTAACGGATAAATTAACGCACTACCAGCAAATTGTACAGCAATTGTTGATTGGTTACGCAGAAGTTAAGCCAGCTTACGGTGAGATTGAGGTTGAAACTATTTTTGATACGCAGCGCCATCACTATCAAATTGTGCATCTAGGTTGGTTACATAAACGCTGGGTGCATCATTGTTTAATACATCTTGATATTCGCAATGAGAAAATCTGGATTTTTTACAATTCAACAGAACATGATATTGCAGCAGATTTAGTTGATTTGGGCGTACCAAAACAAGATATTGTTCTAGGTTTTTATCCGCCTTTTATGAGGGAAATGAGTGATTATGCTGTGGGTTAAAAGCATAAACCCAGCACTGGGACAATATTTACCGGAGATGGTAGCAGCATAACGAGAGAGATGATTTTCAATGGACGATTGTTAAAGGCGATCGCACCCTGATTTTGGCAGTAGAGGCGTTATCTTAGTAATTGCTATACCCATACTTAAAGCACACTCTCTAATGACTAACTTTTACCATTAGAAAAGCCCAAAAATCGGCGATATTCTTCTAGTTGCTTTTGAAGTTGATCTAGTCGTTCTAAGAATTTTCCCAAATTACCATTATTGCCATTATTTGGGCTATCGCTTGGAGTCTCTTCATCGGTACTGTTGTAACTCTTAATACCGATATTGTCGTTATAGTAGTGGAACTGTAAGCTAGTTGCTGAATTAGTAGCGGTGGTTTGATTAGTCAGTTTAGCAGGAGAAGTAATTTCAGAAACCGAGTTATGATCAACGCTGAAATTAGTAGTAGAGATTTGATAACTAGATAATGCTATTGCAGATTTTACTATTGAGCTAGTGTTAATTGAATCAGTCTGATAACTAGCAGTGGCAGCTTGGGTATTATTTCCGGCGGTTTCTGTAATAATTTGGCGCACTTGTGTAGGAGTTAAGCTACGGTTAGCACTCAACATCAACGCAACTACCCCAGCGACGTGAGGAGTCGCCATCGATGTGCCGTTGTAAGAAGCATACTGATTATTCGGTACTGTTGAATAGACATCGACACCAGGGGCTGTCACATAAGCCAATTCATTTGTCCCAGAACGATTAGAAAAATTAGCCAAGTTATTATTTCTATCTACTGCGCCCACCGCAATTCCTGTATTGTTGGCGTAACGGGCTGGGTAGTTTGGTTGAGAACCGCCATCATTACCAGCCGCCATCACCACAACTACGCCTTTACTATTGGCATACTCAACCGCATTTTGTAGAGTCCGGTTAGAAAAATTGCCCCCCAAACTCAGATTAATGACATTAGCACCATTATTCACTGCATAGTAAATGCCATTGGCTATAGCATTATACGAACCAGAACCAGATTCATTTAACACTTTCACCGGCATAATTTTGGCATTATAAGCAATGCCAGTTACACCATAGCTATTTTTCTCTCCCGCAATAGTGCCAGAAACATGAGTACCGTGACCGTTTTGGTCTAGGGTGTTGTTGTTGTTATTGACAAAATTCCAACCCCGGACATCATCAACATAACCATTACCATCATCATCTATGCCATTACCAGCAATTTCTTTTGTATTCGTCCAAATATTATTTTTTAGATCCTCGTGGTTGTAATCAACCCCAGTATCTATCACAGCAACAACAACACCTTTACCTGTGTACCCATTGTTCCAAGCTTCTGGAGCATTTACAAGGTCAGCAC
Source organism: Aulosira sp. FACHB-615 (assembly GCF_014698045.1). Lineage (GTDB taxonomy): Bacteria > Cyanobacteriota > Cyanobacteriia > Cyanobacteriales > Nostocaceae > Nostoc_B. The sequence goes on along the minus strand of NZ_JACJSE010000029.1, from coordinate 50,270 downwards.
CCCAATTATTACCCCCCGAATTTGGAACATTTGCAAAGGTATTTCTACCCACAGCTTTAGCTACAGCCGCCGCCGCATTTACTAACCCATATCCTGTAGTGGAACTATAGTTTTTGCTAGTTGCTGTAGTTATTTTTGCATTACTAGTTTGGTAATAACTACTGCTACTAAGGTACGAATTATATTGATTTTTATTATCAAAACTATCTGCTGAGGAGAGCAGTTGAGAGTTTAGCCCGTTATGAGAAAGTAATGCTTTACTAGTATCATTAATGGGCATAAGTATTTTCTCCTCAAATAAAGTTAAGATTCCATATTTTTGGCAGCATTAACTGTTAAAACCTTGGCTCAATGGTTTTAAGCAATAAATTGACTATCCTTACCAATAATTACTATGGAATTAAATGGCAAAATGCTACTTTTCTTACAAAAACATATTCATCATAATTTAATGATTTAGGCTCATTTTTAGCAAAAACCAGCTTGAGTAAGGATTCGCTAAAATTAGCTTTGTAAAAATCCACAGATCAGCGCCGATAAAAAATGATAGTTTGCTGATATTAACCAATATTTAATTCAACTGTGGAATATTAGGATAAAAATACGCCAAGGGTAATGCTAATGCTGTAAAGTACAAATCGATACAATCCTACTAATAAATAAGCATTACGAAGAGTATACTTACTCTTACCTGTAGAATCATGAACATACCAAAATATCAGCGATGATGTCATTGCCAGCACGGAACCAAAAATAGCCGATACAATCAACCATTCTGATTTAATTTGGGCTTCTCGGAAAAGCCACATCCAAAATCTGCTAGTAATTCCTAGACAGAGGGCTTCCCAAACAGGATTAATTATTGGGTTAGCAGGATGAAATTTTTGTATGGTTTCTACAACAATCAAACCTACTATAAAAAATAATCCGATGGTGATGAGTATAAGCATGAAAATTAACCGCAGATAATTGCAGGCTTTGTAATTGAGACTATCACAGAATAGATAAGGGAGACAAGGTAGACAAGGGAGACAAGGAAGAGAAATGTTTGTCAATTATTTGGGGTTGAGATAGGAAATTTTAGAGTAATCCTAAAGCTTTGAAACTACGCCGAGTTAATTCAATTCTTTTAGGTGCATCAGCAGCATCTTTCATATCGATATTAGTGGCGAAGAAATAAACGTTCTTATTTTGTTCTAAATATCCGACAAACCAGCCAATGTTAGGTTTTATGCTCATTGCCCAACCTGTTTTGGCTCGTAGGATATAATTAGGTGTTTTCTCAAATATCATAATGTCTTGCACTAAATCAAATGTGCGTTGAGAAAAAGGTAATTCTCTACGATAAAGTCTTTGGAGAAATTCAATTTGTTGTTTGGGAGTAATTTGTAAAGGGCCGGATAGCCAAAATTTATCTATTTGTTCTGGTGTACCAATTTGACGGTTTCCGTAACCAAATTGATTGATAAATTGCTGCATTCTTTCATGTCCAACTCGCCGCGCCAAGACTTGATAAAACCACACGGTGGAATCTTTATAGGCTTGGCGCATATTAGTATCTCGGTTCCAAGTTGGAAATTCTCTTACAATTCCATCCCAAGTCAAAATAGCAATTTCATCTTTAATAACTCCGGTTTCTAATGAAATCAGAGAATTTACAATTTTGAAAGTCGAAGCCGGAAGAAAGGCTGTAGAATTACGCGAGGCGTTATGTTGGTAAAATTTCTTATTATTTTGGTCGTAAATTAAAATTGAGCCTTCAATTCCTAATTCTTTGAAATAATTGCCAAGATTCACATTTTGAGCAATCACTGATGAGGGTTGATTTGCTTGTGGTGTTGCAGAGATACCAGGAAAGCTTGTAAAGGTTAGCAGTGTGATGGTACTGATAATTGTAATCGAGATGATGAGTAGCGATCGCCCACTTCGTGCCATAACTTTTATCCTCACACAACTGGCTGACAAACCAGACATAATACAGCAACAAAGTAGGCAATTACCGAAATTTGTTTACTAAACTTAATTATCCTGATTCAACCTCAAGCTGACAAATCAGCTTGTAACCAAGAATCGTAATATCTAGCAAGTTCTTTGATAAAATTGAGTTCTTCACCTGCCAAATTATTAAACAGTTGACGATACTGCCAACCCCTTTCATAGCGACTTAGCATTTGCTCAGGCGTAAACTGATAAACATCTGCTGTCTGCCAACAAATGGACTCTAAAAAAGGTAACTTTTGAGGTCTAGTCGATGGATTCATTTGTTGTTACAATTTCTGATTTTTAAGGTTATTATTTTCTGGAAAATTGCGGCGTAAAAACTCTACAATCCATTGACCTAGAGTTATATTTTTATCAGTCCAGTCAGGTACTTGCTCTTCATCAATATCTATTTTGAGTGTTTCTTCAAGAGCTAATACAAGCTCTATCATGTCCCATTCCCAGCAGGGGAGGGATATGATATCTATAAATTTATCATCTGGATATAACTTCTCAGCAGGTACTTGAAAAGATTTACCTAACTCTAAGCGGATACAATTTACTGTTTTTGTAGATAATTTATTCGATAATTTAATATTTTGAATAAATTCTTCATCACTCATATCAGAACGCTGTAAAATCTCATTTATTTTTTTAGATTTTTTAAATATAAATCTCATGAAAATTATGTTATTTTTCTTGTAGATACAGTATTTTTATATAGTCAGTAATTACTAAAATTATGATAAAACGAACCGCAAAGGACGCATAGACGCGATAGCGGCTTCCCGCCGGGTAGGACACAAAGTTATAAGAGTTTGAGAGAGTTCTTGCTTAAGTCATATAGATATTATTCAAACCTCGGTTAAAATTTCTTTCCAAAAGAGCATGGATATTACACCAACAGTTAGTATCCATGACAGAAATATTAGATTCACAATAGCATTATCAGCAGTTATGTTCAGGCAGGTACAGGGGAAATGGTGCGCTTAAAACCGTGGCAGTGGGTCATCTTAGCAACACCGATCGCAGCTATTATTATTTTCTTACTGGTTGCCGCAGGTTTAAAAATCAATGCCTGGGGAATTAACTGGATTTGGGCGGTATTTACCGTTGTGTTTCTTGGTTGGCGGTGGTTGTTGGTGAGGTGGACTCAACCGCAAATTGCCCAAGTTGAGGCGGCTTTGGCGGGATTCCAAGAAGAACTAGAGGCGGCTGTTGATACCACCACCACAACGGCGGGAAGTGAAGCAACACAGCAAGCGGAAGCCGCATTACAAAAAATTCTGGAAGCATCCATTAACGATCGCCCAATTTGGGAAGATTGGCAAACTTTTTGGCAACGTTGTCAAGATGTAGTAGTGGCTGTGGCAAATATCTACCATCCCCAAGTACAGTATCCCCTTCTCAATATCTATGTCCCCCAAGCTTACGGACTCATCCGGGGAACCGTGGATGATTTAGATCAGTGGATGCAGAGATTATCACCTGCTTTAAATCAAGCTACTGTCGGGCAAGCTTATCAAGCTTATGAAGTATATCGCAAGCTAGAACCCTCAGCCCGTAAACTTTTGCGGGCTTGGGGCTGGGCGCAATGGTTATTAAATCCGGTAGCGGCGGTGGCGAATCGGGCGACGAAGGGTTATACTAACCGCGCTAATCAGCAATTATTGGTGAATTTAGGTCAACTGTTGCGCGAAGCAGCTTTGAGAAATTTATGCAGACAAGCGATCGCACTTTACGGAGGTATTACACTACCAACAACAGCCGTGAGTTCTTCACCAACTCTCCCCCAAACCAAAACCCAAACTCTGCGCGAAATTCTCACCCAAGCTGAACCAGTCACGGAAGTTGAGCAAAAACCCATCAGTATTTTACTCATAGGACGGACAGGTGCAGGTAAAAGCAGTCTAATTAACACTTTATTCCAAGCTGACTTGGCGGCGGTGGATGTGTTGCCCAGTACTGACGAAATTAAAAATTATCATTGGGAAACTTCTAGTGGCGAAACTCTCACCCTTTGGGATACTCCTGGTTACGAACAAGTCAAACGCGGTGAACTCCGCCAATTAGTAATAGACTATGCAACTAACGCAGATTTGTTACTGTTGGTGACACCCGCCCTTGACCCGGCTTTGCAAATGGACGTGGATTTTTTAGCAGATATGAAAGCCGCAGTTGATGATTTACCTGCGATCGCAGTTGTCACCCAAGTAGATAAATTGCGTCCTATCCGGGAGTGGCAACCGCCATACAATTGGGAATGGGGAGACAGGCCAAAGGAAATTTCTATCCGCGAAGCAACTCAATATCGGGCTGAAAAACTAGAGGCATTTTCTAACTTAATTGTCCCCGTAGTTACAAGCGATCGCAAAACTAACCGTACAGCTTGGAATATAGATACTTTATCATTGGGGTTGATTGAAGCGATCGCACCAGCCAAACAACTGCGACTCGCCCGGTTTTTACGTGACTTAGATTCTCGTACCGTCGCCGCAGCCAAAATTATTGATCACTATACCTTCCAGATGGCGACTACCCAAGGACTCACCACCTTATTAAAAAGTCCTGTACTGCAATTTATTGCCACCATGTCTACAGGTTCTCCCACCTTGGCTTATTTATTAGCAGAGCAAATCCCTGTAGAACAGTTACCGATTGTCATTGGTAAACTTCAAATTGCTTATGAGTTATTTTCACTATTCAAAACAGACAATTCCAACAAAATTAACTTTGATTTAATCTCACTGTGGCCATTATTGTTAGAAAATTCAGCTACACCTGATCGGAATGCTTGGGCATTTGGTCACGCCCTTGTCGAATACTGGACTCAGAATTTAGCTGTGGAACAACTACGAGAGCGGTTTGAGTATTATTTGCAACAAGTTTGACATCTGTAATGTTTGGGCGATCGCACCTTGGTATTTAAATTTGAGCGATGAATAATGAAATTCAAATTCAACCGAAGACACAAAATATTTATTGAAGAGAAACTCAGTAGCGGTAGGTATCACACTATTGAGGAAATAATTATCGAAGCTTTAGAGCTTTTGGAAGAACATGATAAAAAGTATGAACAATGGTTAGAAGCTGTCCGTAAAAGTGCAGATGTTTCTATTGCTGAATTAGAAAGAGTTGACAACAAATTTTTAATAGCCCAGTTAGAAAGGAAATTACGTCAAGCACTAGAGTCTTAGCGAGTCGGTGCAGAGTGGAGGGTGCAGCACTCAGCACTCTGCACCCTCCACTCAACCCTCATCCTTGCGTTGACACAGTTAATACCTGCGGTGGGGTAGCATCTGGTGGATAGAGAAAGTCTACTTCGACTAATCGGCGATCGCTCGGTTTCATATTTAATACTACTAGTGGTTGTCCTGGTTGACCCCGTTTTTGGACTAAATGCACAAATTTGGTTTGTGGCATACCTTTATCATCTTTGTAACGTATCCGCACACTGCCGCGAAAGAAGGTTTGGCGGGCTGGGGTAGCAAAAAAGCGCAGTCCTGGTTTAACTAACTGGTCTTCTTTAATGGGAGTTTGCATCGCCACCGCAACAGTTTTTGGCGTAGCAGTGTTGTTATATAACGGTAACTTCAAGTTGTATTGAATTGCATAGTTACCATGTGCGCGATATGCAGTGTCGGGATAACGGACTAACATTGGCGCACTTTGAATTTGATTCGTCCCCAAAGTTCCGCCGTGTAAGGTACTCAGCGCGTAAGAAACAGCTTGTCCCGGCTGGGGAATTGTCAAAAATCGCGCTTTGGGACTATCTACGATAAATGCACGCCAAAAGGAACCGCCAGCTACCCCGGCGACTCTTCCGTAAATTCTGGGTTTCCCAGTTTCTTCTAAAGGAGTTGGTGTTTTATCTCGTGGTGTGGATAATTCACCGTTATCTAACAAATTTTCCCACTCTGCCAACGTCGGCGCACGTTCACTACCATCAGGATTATCTTTGGCAAACATCGCTAAACTAGCGGCGTAGACTGTACCGTTACTCCGCAAGCGCATTAAAGTCGAACGACCATTTAAAGGCGGTGTTAACCCCTGCACCGGAATTGGAAGATTGAGCAACATTTGACTTTGCTTGGGTGCCAGGACTATTTGTGCCGGGAAAATTGCTTGTCGTCTGCCTCTGATAATATCAGACATGACGCGAGAACCAGGCCCCGCAAATACTTTACCCGCCGCATCTTCGACATAAGGCGGTAGTTCAATAAATGGTGCATCTGGCTGACTTAAATAACTCGCCGCCTGCAAGATATTGACGGTGACTGGTTGGTCAGTCGGGTTATGCAAAATTATACCGAGATAAAGCGATCGCAAATTTTCTGGCGGATCAGCTTTAGCAACATGATGAGCGAAAATATCAAATCTTCCCCGGAAGGGAAAATTTAAATGTGCTGTTGGAACTTTTTTCCCATCCCCAGGAAAAGTAGATAATAAAATCCCTTCCTTCAACACCAATTCTGGACTATTGCTATTAAAAGTTGGCACTGAATCTAACTTTCCTGGTAAGGGTAGAACCTGTTGCGGTTGGACAACTTCTTCTGGTGGCGGTGTGGGAGGTGTGGTTTGTGAAATCAGTAAACTGAGTAAAAATGACAACATATACTTAGGTAATGATTTTTCCTTAAAGACGCACACCATTTTATATGAGTGCCAAATTGTGAATAATTAATAAGAAGTCAGCTAGAACAACCAGCAAATTTTCTTGATTTAACACCGGAACGTGAACAAATATACAACGAGTTGAGAGTTTAGATTGCTGGAGATAGTCAAGAACTGCATAATAAAGACCTTCGCAAACAAATTTACCGCAGTCACTACTAATATCAGTTGCTACTGTTCCCAAAACTAATTTTTCCAAATTAACTGCCGTCGGCAAAAAAATCGCACCTTGATTAGCACCCTCCTCTACACTTAATCTTTGCCGACTAGCAGCCATCCCACAACAGATAATATAATCCGGTTGCAACTCCTCAACTTTTTGAATTACCCAGGAACTAGCCAGCATCACATCTACAGGTAACAGCCGCAGAAATTTTAAATCATGGGGGAGCGATGCAACTTGACTCACTTCTTGTAATAAATCATCCGATGAATTTGAATCTTGATCTCTTAACCAAGTGTCAAAAGAAGTTAATAAAAATCTTTTCTTCATTAGAATTATTATTTAGAATAGAAAAACCCTCCATAATAAATTTACAAGGAGCAGGTCAATGCCAGTTATTGCAGTCGTAGATTACGACATGGGAAATTTGCACTCAGTCTGTAAAGGCATAGAAAAAGCTGGGGCAACTCCCAAGATTACAGATTCTGCTAAAGAGATATCATTGGCGGATGCTGTAGTATTGCCAGGAGTTGGTGCATTTGATCCCGCAGTGCAACATTTAAGAGAACGGAATTTAGAACAACCCATAAAAGATGCGATATCATCTGGCAAACCCTTCTTAGGAATTTGTTTAGGATTGCAAATTTTATTTGAATCAAGTGCGGAAGGAACTCAACCAGGGCTAGGAATTATCAAAGGAAAAGTCCGCCGCTTTCAGCATGAACCAGGAATTACTATTCCTCACATGGGTTGGAACCAACTTGAATTAACCCAAGCAAAAAGCATTTTATGGGAACATTTGCCCGCTAACCCTTGGGTTTATTTTGTGCATTCTTATTATGTTGACCCAACAGATCCGCAAGTCCGGGCTGCAACTGTTACTCACGGTACTCAAACTATCACAGCCGCCATTGCCAAAGAAAATCTCATGGCAGTGCAGTTTCACCCCGAAAAATCCTCTAATATAGGATTGCAAATCCTATCTAATTTTGTTTCTCAAGTGCGTGAACAAATTGCAGCATAGGGTTTGTGATTTGTCATTTGTGATTTGTCATTTGTCCTTGGCAAATGTTGAATGACCAGTGACCAATGACCAATGACCAATAATCATGAGTTTGAGAATTTACGGCAAACGTCCAATTAAAACTTTACCAGGGAAAGAAACCAGACCCACAAGCGCACGGGTAAGAGAAGCTGTTTTTAATATTTGGCAAGGCGAAATTGTTGGTTGTCGCTGGCTAGATTTGTGCGCGGGTAGTGGTTCAATGGGAGCAGAGGCTTTGTGTAGAGGAGCCAGCTTGGTAGTAGGAATTGAACAATCAAGCCGAGCCTGTGCAATTATTCAAGAAAATTGGCAGCAATTAGCCAGCAATGAACAACAATGGCAACTATTACGTGGTGATGTAATTCAGCAGTTAAAAATGTTGTCAGGAAAACAGTTTGACAGAATTTATTTCGATCCACCTTATGCTAGTGGATTATATCAACCTGTGCTAGAAGCGATCGCTAACTATAATTTATTAGATGCCAAGGGTGAAATCGCCGCAGAACACAACCCCCAAGGCTGGACACCGCCAGTAATACCCAATTGGGAAATCTCTCGCCAAAAAGTTTACGGTAACACCGCCTTAACTTTCTACAGAGTTATCGACTCTGATGTGATTAACGAACCGTGAACTGACACCCCCAAAGCAAAGAAACTTTTTGCATAACTCAAGTAACACAGTTCATAATAGTTATGAACTGTGTGGCGATAAATGCAGAAGGTGGTTGCTCATGTTCAAACTTAATATTTCGCTTCCTGAGCAATTGCAAGAATTTCTAGAGCAACAGGTTGTGACTGGTGGCTACGCTAATACCAATGAATACATTAATCATCTCATCCGTCAAGAACAAGAGCGAATTGCCCAGAAAAATTTAGAATCAATGCTAATCGAAGGTATTGAAAGTGGAGAAGTTGTGGAAATAACAGACGAGTGGTGGGAACAAAAACGCGCCAGATTAGTTGAACAACTACATCAAAAGCAGTAATGACAAGACGTATTGTTGTTACACCTAAAGCAAGCTTAGATATTGATGAACACTTTGCTTACATTGCGCTAGAAAACTCAGAAGCTGCATTACAATTTTTTGACTCTGCACGTCAGACCTTTGCTCAGTTGTCACGTATGCCTGGAATTGGTAGCTTATGTTTATTGGATAATCCAAGTTTGCAAGGGTTACGTAAATGGCCAGTGAAGGGTTTTAAGAGATACCTAATTTTTTATTTTGAGCGGGAGGATAGCATCGAAATTGTGCGACTTCTCTATGCTGGGCGCAATATTGAAAGGATTTTGGAACAATAGTAAATTTTGTAGTAAGTTAAATTTCCTCAAAATGGGCGGTTAGAAACCGCAGCTACACCGACAAAAACCGCATATATAGGTTTATAGTCTTTGATTTTCTTGTTCTTCCGTATAAACGGACTTAGTTTGTGTAGCTGCGAATTCTATTCGCCTTGATAGCTTAGGACAGCAACAGATGAGAAAACATAGACCCCGCAAGGTTTATAACCCTGTTACCTGTCCCCTGCTATATCAACCACCCAACTCGTTGGGACGCTTGTATTGTTTGTATGCAGCGTAGAATAAACCAGCGAGAGTTACAACAATTAGACCAAGCACAATACCAGAAAGCAGGGGTTCAACCACTTTAAATCTCCTGTTTGCAATTATTAACGATTTATATCCCGTTTTTGATTTTACCAAATTACGGCGAATCCCGCTTGCAGCAGTGTTTTTGAGCTATACCCGCTTGTAAGAAAATAGTCACCTGTGCTTGCGGTACAAATCAAGAACTTTTAAGCTATGTGTAGGAAATGAAAAATTTTATAACCTTACACTTTCACAGCAAACCTTTTGGATAACCAGATTACCAAACCTGAACTTCTGATGCAGCGTATCGTCTTATTAGCTCTAGCGATACTGCTATCAATCCCTTTGGGCATCTTTGGTGTTCAAATGGTACAAGCCTCAGACCCCTACGTTAAAACCGTTCTTTCCTTGGCTGGAGACACAGTTCAGGGAAATGCAATCTTTCAAATTAACTGTGCTGGTTGTCATGGTTGGCAAGCAGATGGGCGAGTCGGCCCCAGTTTACAAGCTGTTTCTAAACGTAAATCTCCTTATAAGTTGATTCACCAAGTGATTAGCGGTGAAACGCCGCCTATGCCAAAATTTCAGCCTAGTCCTCAAGAAATGGCAGACCTTTTGAGCTTTTTGGAAACCTTATAATAGTTTACATATCTTAAAAAATAAAGACTTATATGAAAGATGGATAATTGAACTACTGGAAAAAGCGATCGCTCAACTGAAAGTTATACCTGACCAAGTAACTAATACTGCGATCGCGCCTCAGAGTAAATAGAAATAACACCTACTCACCCCTCTAGGCTAGGATCTTAGTACTGCCAGTGCTTCAATACCATGAATGGATCAAACCGATTAAAGTCAGAATCCTTGCCTATCTCTCAGTCAACCGAAAACTTCCACTCCCACGATATAGATCATCATGAGCATGGAGAGTCCCATCATTCTCATGTTCATAGTGAAGAGTCTTTACGCAAAATTGTGAATCGGTTGTCACGCATAGAAGGACATATTCGCGGTATTAAAACAATGGTGCAACAAAGCAGTCCTTGTCCTGATGTATTATTGCAGATTGCCGCAGTTAGAGGCGCATTAGATCGAGTCGCCCGCATTGTCTTAGATGAACACTTGACTGAATGTATTGCCAGAGCAGCACAAGATGGCAATATAGATGTTGAAATTGAGCAGTTAAAAGCGGCTTTAGATCGATTTATGCCTTAATCTTTCTTTTGCCGTTACTCAGGTGGTGAAAAAACTGAAATTTCAAGCTTGTTACAAATCTCAATATATTTTGACTGCCAGGAATTTTCCGTCAGCGAAAATTAATAACTCAATAAAAATTCATCTTTTTGGGTTCAAGTCTCTATCTTATTTCTGATGCAGTAAGACGAAAAATCAAGGGTTTTGGCGAGGGTGTAGGGGTACAGGGGTTTGGGGGTGTATGTATCTAAAACCCTTACGCCAGACACCCTTACACCCTTACACCCAATCTTTATAGACAATCTTGGTGCGTAAGTCCTGTACTGTTCAAAACCCTTACACCGTTCGGCTGAGGCTCACGGCGAAGCCCCACACCCTTAAACCCAATCATTAGTGCGCGAATTACAGCCATAAATCTTGCCACAGTGCTGTAATTAACAAACTCAACTGTAGTTATTTTTTAAGAAATAATTAATATATGAGGCTGTGCAAGTTTTCGTGGTGTACGTTAGCGCATATATTTTGCAACAGTTTATACTTCAATTCTTACCGAAACACTTTTCGGGTATTTTAGCTATGAACCTACATCAGCATTTTTAAATTAGACTTGCTGGTGATTGATTACATAACTAAATTTACAGTATGAACTATGACCGTCTGCTGAATTATGCTTGAAGGCCGTTGCAGTGAAGCTTTAGAACTTCTTTAAGGCAGATAAAACAACCTTTACAAGAGGTCAATTTCACTACAATGGGATTTTTTGTATTAACTATATGGAAGATAAATGTCAGAAAACGTTGACTTTTGCAACATTTCTTTAGATAATTTGAGGGGATGTAGCGTCAAAATGAAATAAGTTCCGTATAGCAAAATACAAAACCCTAGCTACAAGTCTAATCTCTGTCATGTTTGTTTCCCATGATAAGTGGGAATACTATCTACGTATAAATGTGTGAGAACAAATCATGAGTGTGAATACGGTGCCCTCTATCAATTACTACTCTCTAGATGTAATCCAAGACGAAGCACGCCGACTGGTGCAGAAGGGGATGGTTAGCCGACAACAGCCAATATATACACTCTGCCAATACATCCCAGCAAGAGAGTGGGTGTGCGTTGAATGTGAGTTGGAAAAATGCGATTTTCTATTGCGCGATCGCATTGGCGACCTCATTGGTCGTGAACAATGGGACAATGACTAATCCGTCTATGATTTCGGATTTTGGATTGGGAGTATATTTTTTGGATGTTTAACTTAGACACAGAAAAATCTACCGCCCACCTCACTGAAGCTATAGCTATAGTCTCTAGTTTTTTACTACAAATATTCCCTGATCCAGAGTCTTCTATTATTTTTCTTGGCAAATAAACATTGCAGAACCATTAAAGTTTGATTTAAACAACTTTTCTCAGCAGCATTGACGAAATCATAGCCTACAGTGAATTTATCAAGAAAAGTTGTTGCGTAAATCCACTTCCAAGACTGTGAATATTTTATTTAAATTAACTTACCGGAGCGGTGTTTTATATCTAACTGCTCCGGTAATTTTTTTTGAGAGACGGGGTTTAACTCAGAGACAAGGAAGACAAGGAGGAGAGGGGAGATAAGGGAGAGAGATGTTTGTGAATCATTGAGAATTGCTCTGTTACCTGTCACCTGTCACCTGTCACGAGTAGGAAGTAGAAAAAAATATTCTACGGTTTTTACATAGATGTGTCGATATATAAAAAATCGCCAGAACAAGATATTACGCACAAAAATCATCAAAGCAGCTCACAAATAACCGTAAAGTTTTTGTTACATACTTATAAACTTTACCACCAAGTTAGATTTTTACCTCAATATAATTACTGATTTTTTTAGCTTGACTGACTTTGGTAGTACTACCCCGTTTGACTAAAAATGGCGATAGAAGAATATTGTCTACAGCTTTTTCTTCAAATAAGTCAAGCAACATAGTCATAGCCAATTCGCCCATTTCTACCATACGCTGACTGACTGTTGTGAGTGGTGGTGTGATGTAACTGGCAAGCGCAATATTATCAAATCCCACAAGGCTCAAATCTTGTGGGACGGAAATACCTAATTCTTTACAAGCCAAAAGAGCGCCAACGGCAACCATATCGTTGTAGCAAAAAATGCCAGTTACGCCAGCTGCTACTAATTGGGGTAGGAGTTGTTTACCGATATCAAAATCACTGATTGTTTGACTGTCTCGCTGGGGAATTGCTACCCAATCTTGATTTGCTGGTAACTCTGCTTGAGATAGCGCCAGTTGATATCCTTCTAGGCGTTGTTGGTCGGCTTTGCTACCATCACCTACTCCTAAATAGCCGATTCGAGTGTGTCCTAAATCTAGGAGATGTTCTACGGCTACACAGCCACCTAAGCGATCGTCGATGGCGACGGAGTTAAAGGTTTCGTGTTGATCTTCCGTATCGATGTTAATTAGAACTGTTGGCACAGTAAATTGCGTTAACTGCTGGTTATAGTGTTTGCCAACGCGGGAATCAGCAACTAAAATTCCATCTACTCGGCGGTAGTGGAAATTCTCAATAGCGGCTATTTCTTGGTCAAAATTTCCATGTGACGCATTTAATAACACATTCAAGCCGGCTTTTCTGGCTACTTGTTCAATTCCTTCGACTAGTTCACCAAAAAAGGGATCGGCGATGGATGTAACAATTACCCCAACAGTATAAGTGCGCTGATTTTGTAAACTTTGGGCGATCGCATTCGGCACATAATTCATTTCCTGCGCTAGTTTTTTGATTTCTTCCCGTACTTTGGCACTAATTAATGGACTGTCTCGTAAAGCGCGTGAAACTGTGGAATGAGAAACGCCTGCTTTGCGGGCAATATCTTCAATGGAAATCTTTCGTTTACTCATATTGACCACTGCTGTAGATGAGAAGGACAAACTCGAATTTCTCACGTATGGGTAGCGGGTGTGGAAAGTGTGGGGAGAGAGGGAAGAGAGGGGAGTGTGGGGGGAAAGATTTCTTCTCCATCCTCCCAAACCTCCCACCCCTCCCACACCTCCCACACCCCTAGATTTCTCACAAGAGAGAAATCCAGGACTGGCGGCTGGATTTTGCATTCTGGTTCAGTAACTTAAATAAAATTAACACATTTTTTATGCACAGGTGTGCAAAAATAAAAATCATCAGTTATGCACACCTGTGCATAAAATCAATTTACAACTTAAGAACATCAGATTTCACAACAGTTTCTTGATTGAGAAAATGTTGCGGAAATTTGAATTATGGGTGGAAGTCTTCAGATTCTTACCCTTTGCGCCCTGCACCCTGCTCTCTCCCCTGAAGCCTCTTCTGGGAAAGGGGAAGCGAATATCTATCGTTAGGAGAACGCAGGAAACAGGAGGTAGGCGGCAAAATTAAAAGATGATCTCAGTTAGATTAACATTTCTACACATATTTCGAGTTTTACAAACTGTTTTATTAGGATGTAGGTGAATGTGAACAAGAAAACAATCGCAGCGACTTTATTAAGTATTGTCAGTGGTACTTTAGTCAGCTGCACCAATGTTTCTCCCAACACTGAAGCAAAAAATGTATCTGATATAAGTACACACAACACTAAATTACGATCTGTTGGTGTCACCCTGGGCGATTTAAGTAATCCTTTCTTTGTTGTCATGGCCCAGGGTGCAGAGAAAGAAGCCAAGAAAATTGGCGGTAATGATGTCAGAGTTACTGTTGTTTCTAGTGGCTATGACTTGAATCAGCAATTTAATCAAATTGAAAATTTTGTGGCGGCGAATACTGACATGATTATTCTCAACGCGGCTGATAGTAAAGCTATTAGACCAGCAGTTGACCAAGCCAGAAAAGCAGGCAAGATTGTAATTGCGGTAGACACAGGCGTAGACGCAGAGGTAGATGCTACCGTCACTACCAATAATGTGCAAGCCGGAGAAATCAGCTGTCAATATATTGCCGATCGCCTCAAAGGTAAAGGTAATGTAGTCATAGTCAACGGGCCACCAGTCACTTCTGTAATTCAGCGAGTTGATGGCTGCTTGAAAGTCTTAGCCAAATATCCCGATATCAAAATTCTTTCTAAAGACCAGAACGCCGAAGGTAGCCGGGATGGGGGACTGAGAGTGATGAGCGATATTCTGGTAACTTTCCCCAAAATTGATGCTGTTTTTGCCATCAACGATCCTAGTGGCGTGGGAGTAGATTTAGCCGCCAACCAAGCCAAACGCAAAGAATTTTTCATAGTGGGAGTGGATGGTGCGCCAGAAGCAATCGAAGCGATCGCTGCTAACGATAGCCTATATGCTGCTACCGCCACTCAAAATCCTAGAGGGATGACAGCAACCGCAGTACAAGTTGGCAACGATATTTTAAACGGCAAAAAACCCGCATCACCCAATATTTTGATTCCCGCCAAGTTGATTACGAAAGAGAACGTTAGTACTTCTACTGGTTGGTAGAAGAGGTAGGGGAGAAGGGGGACAAGGGAGACAAGGGAGATAAGGGAGATAAGGGGGAGAAATATTAACTCAGCACGTACACTTCGACTTCTCCTGTCGGAGACGCTGCGCGAACGCTCAGTGTACAACACTCAGCACTCAGCACTCACAACTCAGCACTTAATAATCATGACAACAAATATTGAAACTGATTTTCTACCGGCTTCTACAGCCATTCCTGTATTAGAAATGCAGGGGATTGCCAAACGATTTCATGGTGTTCCGGCTTTGCAAGGTGTAAATCTGACCATTTATCCCGGCGAAGTTCACGCCCTGATGGGTGAAAATGGCGCAGGTAAAAGCACATTAATGAAAATTCTCGCTGGGGCTTACATTGCGGATGAAGGGGAGATTCGCATTAATGGTCAACCAGTAAAAATTACTGACCCAGGTACAGCCAGACAAGCAGGTATTAACCTGATATATCAAGAATTGAACGTTGCACCCAACTTGAGCGTTACCGAAAACATATTTATGGGGAGTGAGTTGCAGAGGGGTCAATTTTTAGACCGCAAAACGATGGAACTCGAAGCCCAGCAAGTACTAAATAGCTTGGGAGCGACTTTTACACCACAAACTATTGTTGGTACATTAGCGATCGCTGAACAACAGCAAGTCGAAATTGCCAGGGCGCTGAAAGATAACAGCCGGATTTTGGTGATGGATGAGCCGACAGCCGCCTTATCTGACCGCGAGACGGAACGCTTGTTTGAAGTGATTCGCAAACTCCGCAACGATGGCATTGCCATTATCTATATTAGTCATCGGATGGAAGAAATCTATGCTTTGGCTGACCGCATTAGTGTGTTGCGTGATGGTCAATATATTGGCAGTTTGACTCGTGATGAAATTTCGCCCCAGCGATTAGTACAAATGATGGTCGGTCGTTCCATGCAGGACTTCTACGAACATCAACGACAAAAGAATCCTGGTGCAGTAGTGCTGGAAGTTAGAAATATTACTGACGGACGCAAAATTCAGCCGACGAGTTTTCAACTGCGGGCTGGGGAAATTTTGGGATTATCTGGGTTGGTGGGTGCGGGACGGACAGAAGTATCGCGGTTAATTTTTGGTGCTGACCGCAAAGTTAGTGGTGAAATATTTTTAAATGGCAAAAAATTAGAGATTCATTCCCCCACTGATGCGATCGCCGCAGGTATTGGTTACGTCCCAGAAGACCGCAAAGACCAAGGTTTATTTCTAGAAATGAGTTCCCGAAAGAATATTGGTCTGAATAGACTCAAGCAAGATGCCAACCTTGGCATTGTCAACTGGGGTTCAGTTAATAAGATTGCCACAGAAGCCGTCGAAAACTTCCATATCCGACTAGCTAACTTAGAAATTCGCGCCGTGGATTTATCTGGAGGGAATCAACAAAAACTCCTGCTGGCGCGGTGGTTAGCTATTAACCCCAGAGTCTTGATGCTAGATGAACCAACACGCGGCGTAGATATTGGGGCGAAAAGCGAAATTTACCGAATTATCAGTGACTTAGCCGCCCAAGGAGTCGCAATTCTGATGGTTTCTAGCGAACTGCCCGAAATTGTCGGGATGAGCGATCGCGTTTTAGTCATGCGCGAAGGAAAGTTAGTCGGCGAACTCGACGACACCCCAGGCAAAGAAATCACCCAAGAAAACATTATGCACTGTGCAACTGGAGCATCGGAGGTAGCATCATGAGTCAAGCCTTAAGACCTGTCAACAACAGACCTAACCAAAATGCCACAGCCAGTCGGCGTAAAGCCATCAATAACTTTTTGCAAGTTGCTGGTATTTTACCGATTCTCGTCATTATCTGTATTTTATTTTCCCTGCTGAGTCCCAACTTTTTCACCGCAGGTAACGCCGTCAATATCTTACGTCAGGCATCTATTAATATAGTGCTGGCAACAGGCATGACATTTGTGATTCTTACTGGCGGGATTGACCTTTCCGTAGGTTCTATCTTGGCTGTATCTGCTGTAGTTGCAGTGTTAGCCTCTCTCATCCCTGTCTTGGGTTGGTTAGCTGTTCCGGCTGCTTTATTGACAGGATTATGTCTGGGTTTACTCAACGGTGCATTAATCACCTATTTGGATGTTCCACCGTTTATTGTCACCTTGGGTTCATTAACAGCCTTACGGGGTGCTGCTTATTTAGTAGCTAATGGCACAACCGTTATTAACCGCAACATCAACTTTGCTTGGATAGGTAATAGCTACGTCGGCCCCTTGCCTTGCTTAGTTATCCTCGCTTTATTAACAGTGGCTGTGAGTTGGTTTGTACTGAGACAGACAGTTTTAGGTGTCCAGATATACGCTGTTGGTGGTAACGAACGAGCCGCCAGATTAACAGGTATAAAAGTCAATCGGGTGTTGTTGTTTGTGTATGGCGTAAGTGGATTGCTGGCAGGTTTAGCCGGAGTGATGAGTGCTAGTCGCCTGTACAGTGCCACAGGAATGTTAGGACAAGGTTATGAACTAGATGCGATCGCTGCCGTCATCCTTGGCGGAACCAGCTTTACAGGTGGTATTGGCACAATCGGCGGCACACTCTTGGGTGCATTAATCATTGCTGTCCTCAACAACGGTTTGACCCTGTTGAATATGTCTTACTTCTGGCAACTCGTTGTGAAAGGCTTAGTCATCATTGCCGCAGTCATGATTGATAGACTCCGCAGACGTTCCCGACGGTAAAAGAAAGCAGGAGGCAGAAAGGCAAATGTTTCAACTCTTTGTCTCTCCTCTCTGCGCCTCCGCTTACTGAGCGCAGCGCCGCTCTGAGCCTGTCGTTCGCGTAGCGTCTCCGGCAGGAGAAGGGTCGAAGTATGCGTCTCTGCGTGAATAACTCATAATCTTATTCCCCAACACCAAATACAACCATGACATCCACCACAACTCGTCGTAAATCTAACAACTTTTATGTAATTTTAATTGCTGGTGCTGCTGCCCTGGGTGGCTTTCTGTTCGGGTTTGATACCGCCGTGATTAACGGTGCAGTTGCAGCCCTGACAACAGCTTTCAACGCCAACAGTCTCCAAACTGGTTTAGCAGTATCCTTAGCATTATTAGGTTCGGCCGTAGGAGCCTTTTATGCGGGAAAGATTGCCGATCGCTATGGTCGAGTCAAAGCAATGGTAGTAGCCTCCGTATTATTTACCATTAGTGCTATCGGTTCAGGGCTACCCTTTACCATTTGGGATTTTACCTTTTGGCGGGTGTTGGGTGGGTTGGCGGTTGGTGCAGCCAGTGTCATTGCCCCAGCTTACATTGCTGAATGTTCCCCTAGTAATTTGCGGGGTAGATTGGGATCTCTGCAACAACTAGCAATTGTTGTAGGAATTTTCATCGCCCTGCTATGCGACTACTTTATAGCAGTATCCGCAGGTTCCGCCGAGTCACCGTTTTTGTTTGGTATAGATGCTTGGCGGTGGATGTTTTGGACAGAAATTCCGCCGGCGGTGTTGTATGGTATGGCTGCTTTAATGATTCCTGAATCACCCCGCTATTTAGTAGCCCAAGGACGAGAACCAGAAGCCGCCAATGTGTTGAATAAAATTATCGGGGGTAACGTCCTCGCCAAAATCGAAGAAATTCGCCAAACAGTGATGCGGGAACGGGAACCGCAATTTTCTGACCTTTTACGCCGGAGTGGCGGACTTCTCCCCATAGTTTGGGTTGGTATCGGTATATCTTTACTTCAACAATTCGTCGGTATTAACGTCATTTTTTACTACAGCAGTGTTTTATGGCAGGCTGTTGGCTTTTCTGAAAAAGATTCCCTTAGCATCACAGTAATTACAGGTGCAGTAAATATTATTACTACATTAGTAGCGATCGCCTTCGTTGATAAATTTGGTCGTAAGCCCTTACTAATTCTAGGGTCAATCGGGATGACCATTACCTTGGGAACAATGGCATCGATTTTCGGTACTGCGCCACTAGATGCTGCTGGCAACCCAAATCTCAGTGGTAGTTCAGGTCTTGTTGCACTTTTAGCTGCCAACCTCTATGTATTTTGCTTCGGTTTCTCCTGGGGGCCAGTCACCTGGGTACTCTTAGGCGAAATGTTTAACAATAAAATTCGCGCCGCAGCACTTTCTGTTGCAGCCGCGATGCAGTGGGTAGCTAATTTCGCTGTTTCCACATCATTTCCTCCGATTCTGCAATATTTCGGCTTGGGTGCAGCCTACGGACTTTATACCACTGCGGCCGCTATCTCATTATTTTTCGTCCTCTTTTTTATCAAGGAAACCAAAGGTATGGAATTAGAAGATATGTAATTACGCCAGGGAATAGGGAACAGTTTTCAGATTCTCTATTCCCTCCATAGCGGTTCTCACTTCAGTCAGAATCATTAACCGCAGATAAAAGCTTTCACATCAATCACCTGTGCTATTATTGCAGACATATAAATCAGTGAGAAATTAATAGAAAGTTGAGTTTTTAAGTCCAGAGAATCTATCGATTTACACAAAAACTCTGTGAAACTCTCTTTCCTCAGCGTCCTCTGCGCCTCTGTGGTTCGTTCAAGTTGCCTCCTGCCATATAAATCGAAATCTCTCAAGCTCAGATACAGCCAGAGGTTTCTAATTTACCATGCAGATTTTTACTACACCATACACCATGTTGAAACATCTTTTGTACAGTTTTTCCCTTCTACTCTTAGCCTCTCCAGCAGTCTTGGCAGAGCCTATAGATAATACTCACACACTGCAAGGACAAGTCACATCAGTGTCCCAATTTGCTGATGTACAGCCAACAGATTGGGCATTTACAGCCTTGCAATCGTTAGTAGAACGCTACAGTTGTCTAACAGGCTATCCGAATTATACTTATCGTGGTAATCGTGCCTTAACGCGGTACGAATTTACTGCCGGTTTAAATGCTTGCTTAGACCATATCAACGAGTTAATTGCCACATCTACTAGTGAACTAGTCAACAAAGAAGACTTAGCGGTATTGCAAAAGTTACAGACAGACTTTGCCACCGAATTAAACACCATACGAGGTCGGATAGATAATTTAGAAGCGCGGACAAACACTTTAGAACAACAGCAATTTTCTACGACCACCAGGTTAAATGCTCAAATTATTACGGCTGTGAGTGATACCTTTGGTAACAAAGTAGGTGGTACAAAAGATGAAACTAACCCATTCTTGGCAACTCGCGGTCGTTTGAATTTAGAAAGTAGTTTTACAGGCAAAGATTTACTGCGAGTCCGGCTGGAATTTGGTAACTTTACGAATACCAATGGTTCTAGTCAAGTGGCGGCGGCCACAGGCACAGGGATGACACGCTTGAACTTCGATTTTGATAGTAACAATACCCTGTTTGTACCCCATGTTCGTTATTACTTCCCGGTGAGTGATTCCCTCTCCTTTGTAGTTGGCCCTACCGGCATTGGTTATACAGATATTTCCAGCACAGTCACACCTGCGAGTATTGCTGATGATGGTAATGGAGTACTTTCACTGTTTGGTTCGTATAGCCCTATATTCCGTAGAGGTGGCGGTGGTGTGGGCGCTAACTGGAATATTACTCAAGACTTGGTGCTGACTTTGGGCTATTTAGCCAGCAGTCCGAATAACCCAACCGAGAAAAACGGCTTATTTGATGGTGGTTATAACGCCCTGGCACATTTGGTTTATCATGGTCAAAAAGGCGCTGTGGGTGTAGCTTACTCTCATGGTTATAGCCCTGGTGGCGTAGTTGATCTTACAGGTGGGACGGGAAGCGTTTTAGCAACTTCTCCGTTTGGGAATAGCATTGCCACTGCTAACAGTATTATGGGGATGCAAGGATACTATCGCTTTTCCCCAAATTTCCAGGTTCATGCTTGGGGTGGATATATTTGGGCGACTGCCAAAAACTCTGGTTTCAGCGATATTTCTAATGGGCGGGGTAGTACAGATTCTTTGTTTGTCAATAGTGGCGACAATGCTAATGCGTGGTTTGGGGCAATTGGTATGTCATTTCCTGATGTGGGGGGTAAGGGTAATCTCCCAGGAATTATTTTTGGTTTACCACCGCGAGTTGCTCACAGTGATGTCCGTCAAGAAGGAGATAACTCTTACCACATCGAAGCATTTTATCGCTGGCGACTGAACAATAATATATCGGTGACTCCTGGTTTTTGGGTAATTCTCAACCCAGAAAACAACCGCAATAACGATACTCAATATGTTGGAGTTGTTCGTACAACCTTTGATTTTTGAACTCAATGATGAACAAACATCTCTTCTTTTTGGAAGTGCTGAGTGCTGAGTTGAAAGTGCTGAGTAAACATACTAGTTTCTCTTTCATTCTTGGCAAAGAAATAAGTTTCATCAAACTACCTTGTCCCCCTTGTCTCCCACTTAGTTATTGTTAATAGAATTATCTGTAATCGGTAGGGAAATTACAAACTCTGTTCCCTGTCCTAAAACAGAATTGACTGCAATTTTACCCCCATGTTTTTCTTCAACAATTTGTCGAGCGATCGCTAGTCCGAGTCCTGTACCTTTCCCAACTCCTTTTGTCGTAAATAAATGGTCAAAAATATGCAATTTGACCTCTTCACTCATGCCTTTACCATTATCAGCAATTGATATTTTGAGGCTGTGATTTTCAATGGCAGTTTTCACAATTATTTGATGAGGATTTAATTTAAGTTCCTCATAACTCCTTCCCATGCCTGATTCATCTAACGCATCAATAGCATTAGCAAGAATATTCATAAATACCTGATTTAATTGTCCAGGAAAACAAGCAATGGGTGAACAATTAGCGTATTCTGTAACTACGTTAATTGCTGGACGTTGTTCATTAGCTTTGAGGCGATGTTTGAGAATTAAAATTGTACTATCAATGCCTTCATTGATATTAAATGTAACTTTGTAATCTTTATCGGCACGGGAGAAAGTTCTTAAACTGGTACTAATATTTTGTAGTCGATCGCAAGCTAACACCATTGCATCAAGAACTTTTGGCAAGTCTTCTAAACTATAATCAATGTCAATTTTTTCTGCATGGTCGAGGATTTCGTCTGGGGTATTGGGTAAAGCTTGTTGATATAGTGCTAGGTGTTCGATAATATCGGTTAAGGTGGGTTTAGCTTGTTGGAGACTAGCCGAAATAAATCCCAGAGGATTATTCATTTCATGGGCGACACCAGCAACTAAGTTACCTAATGCAGACATTTTTTCATTCTGCACCATTTGTAGTTGTGCTTGTTGTAGTTCTTGCAGAGCTTTTTCTAATTCCTGAGATTTTTGCTGAATTGCAACTTCAGTTTGTTTGCGATCGCTAATATCTTCATAACTACCTAAAATTCCATAGACTTCTCCGGCTTCATCGCACAGAGGAATTTTACTGGTATCTATCCAGATAGTTTTACCATCTGTTTGCTGTTGCGTTTCAATAATATGTAATTGTGGCTGTTTAGACTCCATAATCCGGCGATCATATTCACGATAGGAGTCAGATTCAGCTTTGCTCCAAGGTAAATCATAGTCGTTTTTACCAACGATCGCTTCTGGCGATGGCAATCCTGCCATGATGGCAAATTTTTGATTACATCCCAAATAATTTGAGTTGCGGTCTTTCCAAAAAACGACCTGGGGAATGTTGTCGATAATACTTCTTAGCAGTTGTTGAGACTGTTGTAGTTCTTGCAAAGCAATCTGAGAATCTTGATAAAGTCGGGCATTTTCTAGAGAAATCGCTGCTTGAGTACAAAGAAAATTGAGAATGAGAATGCGATCGCTAGTAAACACCCCACTTGCAGAGCGATTCTTTAAATACAAAATGCCAATTAAATGCCCTTGATTGAGAATCGGCAAGCATAAAAGACTTTTCGGCTGTTTTTCCTGTAAATACTCATCAATTACAGGTAAATCTGTTTGAATGTCATCAATCACCAGAAGTTCTTGGGTGTGTTTCACATACTGAATCAGCTTGACTGGTAAATTGAGATTGCCTTCTAAGGGTTGCGAGCAAAGTTCGGTGTGTTCAGGTGTAGCGATGGCTCTTACCTGCCATTCTCCTTGTGTATCAGGCAAAATTAAGACGCAGTGATCGCCACCAGAATTTTGCAAAATAATCTGAGTGAGTTGGTGTAGTAGCTCATCTAGTTGAATTACTCCAGACAAGCTTTGAGAAACTTTGATAATGGTGGCAAAGTCTAGAGCCGTGTTGAGGGTACTGGCGGAACGGATGGTTTTGCTGGAAGAATGAATAGAAACTTTGGGACTAGCAATCGAGGCTAGGGTTTCTAAAGGAATTAGACTTTGGGCAGTTGGCTGTAAAATTGGCTGTAACAAATTGGGGTAAGCATTTTCTAACTCTTCAGTTTTCGCTTTCGCACCCCAACGCGCATAGCAATAGTAAGCGTCTTGCAGATAAATTGCCGCCAATTTCTCTTGACCCCAATTAAGGTAAAATTTAGCAGCTAGTTCATGACTCAGAGCTTCTTCTTGGAGATATCCATTAGTTTTTGCTCCGGCGATCGCCTGATTATATTGTTCAATGGCTTCAGCTTTCTGCCCCAAAACTCGATATTTTTCGGCTGCTATCAAATCAACTTTATGTTGATGATTCATTGGTGCATATTGCGCCCAATTATTTAAAGCTGTTTGATTCTCTTCTATCCTTTGCCATTGAGTTTCTGTCACCTCACTTCCTTGAGGCAATGTAGCCAGCATTATCAAAGCATCATAAAAGTAAAAAACAGGTTCGATAATTGTACCAACGCACCCTGCTAAATACTGTCTGGTTTGGGCAGCATCTTGTTGAGCTTGGCCATATTCTCCTAACCAAAAATTCAAGATAAATCGATGCAGATAAAATATACACAAGCGAAAGACATCTTGAGAAACTTGCACCTCGGCAATTAATGTGGCTTCATAAGATGCTTGACGTAAAGTTACTTCATCTTCTGATTTACCCAGCAGAATCAGAGCAGTTTCCCAGTAAATTAAATAATGCTTGGCGGTAGTTACTTGCTTGAGTTCTTGCAACTGCTGGTGATAAGAGCGAATTTGGTATTCTACCTCACTCAAATCTTGCCCTGACCAAAAGGCATTCAAGGTCAGTGCTTGCACTGTATAAAGCACAAATTCTAAACTACCTGTTTCGACCCCTGCTTGATAGCCTAACTGTAAAATTGGTATTGTCTCTCTTAAAGGGGCAGTACAGTGGTAAATATATCCAGCGAACACAACAAAGGTTGCGGCTCGACTGTATTTAAACTCTGGTTCTAACCCTAACTGATATGCTAACTGTCCAAACTGTTCCGCTTCTCGGATATCGCCCCAGATTAACTTAATTTGAAAGGCATAATTGGCATAACTCCAAGGAGAAAATAAACTGTTTCCATATTGAATAGAATGTTGAACCTGAAGCGCCACCACTAAGGGGTAGAGGGGTGAAGCTGTAACATAGCAGGCAGGTATGATACTGGCAGCAATTTGCATAATTGCTAGTTGTTCTGGTGCTACGAGTTTTGGTAAATGAATCAAATCTGCAATCGCGCGATCGCCAATTAAGTCTTGAATTTGCTGTCTAGCTTGTTGGACATCTTCACTAGTTGGCTGATCTGGCAAACTCACACCCAAGGTTTGCAGTACAGATTTACCTGTGGCGATCGCGGCAATAAAATCATTACGGGAGTTTAACGCTTGAATTTTGATTTGATAAGATTGCACCTGATCTAAGGGCGTTTTGGTATGCTGGATGACGGCATTAATCCAATACTCCATCTGCTCAAAATCACCACTCAATGCGGCAGTTTCGGCAGCTAGTTCATGGAGTGCTAAGGTCATTTCATATTGATGTTGCCAAGTGTCTGTGGCTAGTAGTCCTAATCCCACAGTGGCGTATTCGTAAGCAGCTTGATAAGCCGTGGCGACTCTGGCTTTTCGTCCAGCACAGAGATTCATTTGGGCGAGTTCATTACGCTGAGATTGGGCTGTAATTAGGGAAGTGCCGTAGTTTAACTGATTCACCAAAGCAAAAATTTGTTCTTCTCTGGCTGACAGAGAAATTTGCTTCAGGAGTAGTTGTCCAATATTGTAATGAACTGCTTGTTTTTGGTCATCGGGAATTAAAGAATAAGCCGCTTGTTGGACGCGATCGTGTAGAAATCGATAACTAGGATTGGCATTTTGAGCTATTTCTGATTGTTCGAGATTTTCTAACTGAAAAAATTTATAAATCTGGCTAATCGGCAAGATTAAACCTTCTTGCAACGCTTTCCATAAATCACTTGCTGTTGCTGCTTCCGATTGTTCCGAGACAATTGTCAGTGTACTTAAATCAAATTGATTACCAACACAAGCTGCTAGTTTTAAAACATTTTGGGTTGCTAAAGGCAGTTTCTTTAATTGCTGCGCCATTAATTCCACCACATCGTCTGTTAAGGCGGTGGATTTTAACTGGGAAATATCGCACTGCCAATGCCCAGTTTGTAAATCAAAATTAATTAGTTTTTCTTGATGTAATGCTTTGAGGAATTGCGTCGCAAAAAAGGGATTACCTTGAGTTTTTTGATATACTAATTCGGTTAAAGGTTGTGCCAAATTACCCGCACAATGTAATGTATCAGCGATTAACTGATTTAAACTGCTGGTTGATAATGGCTTTAAGGTAATAGTATTTACCGTTGCTTTTGCTTTAGCGATCGCATCTAAAGTTAGCATCAATGGATGTGCTGCAAACACTTCATTATCACGGTAAGCACCAATTAACAACAAATAACCAGTTGATGACTCACTGATCAGCAATTCTATCAACTTGAGTGATGCCGCATCTGCCCACTGCAAATCATCCAAAAATATCACTAAAGGATGTTCTTTTGTGGTAAAAACTTGAATAAATTTTTCAAATAGTAAATTAAACCGATTTTGAGCAGCTAACCCTGATAATTCTGGTGCTGTTGGTTGTGTGCCAATGATGAGTTCAAGTTCGGGAATTACCTTAGTAATTACTTGGGCATTATCTCCCAATGCTGCCAAAACTTGCTGTTTCCAGATGCGGAGTTGGCTATCAGATTCGGCTAGTAATTGCCCCATCAAATCACGGAAAACTTGGACGAAAGCAGAGAAGGGAATATTCCGATTAAATTGGTCAAATTTACCTTTGATAAAATAACCTTGTTGACGAGTAATTGGTTTGTGGACTTCATTCACTACAGCAGTTTTACCAATCCCCGAAAATCCCGCCACCAACATCATTTCTGATGTCCCACTAGCCACACGTTCAAAGGCTTGTAATAAGGTGCTGACTTCCGCTTCTCTACCATATAATTTTTCCGGGATGAGGAAGCGATCGCACACATCCCGTTGAGCAATTTTAAAATGTCTAATTGCGCCTGTATCTTTAAGTTGTGTCAAACAAAGTTCTAAATCATGCTTTAATCCCAAAGCACTTTGATATCTATCCTCGGCATTTTTCGCCATCAATTTCAACACAATCTCTGCTACTACTTGCGGAATCGGTTTACTGCTTTCTATGACCTGCGGCATTTTTGCTAAATGACAATGCACCAACTCCATTGGGTCATCACTATTAAATGGTAATTCTCCTGTTAATAGTTCATACAATGTTACACCAAGAGAGTAATAATCACTGCGGTAGTCTATACCTCGATTCATTCTCCCTGTTTGTTCTGGGGAAATATAAGCTAGAGTTCCTTCTAAAACATTGGGATTTTTAATTTCTGAAGTTTCTTTTGGCAGTAATGAAGCAATACTAAAATCAATTAATTGAACTTGTTTTGTGTGGGGATGAATTAGAATATTTGCTGGTTTAATGTCTTTATGGATGACACGATTTTGATGTATCGCATCGAGAATACTTGTTAATTGAATAGCAATACTTAAAAATTCTACTAGGGAGATGTGAGTAGAGTTGACATATTCTTGTAGAGAAATCTTCCCTGTATCTGGCATCACCAGAATATAACTATTGTGATGAGTTAAGAGTGACAATGGCTGTACAATCCCCGGAATTTGGAGATTTTTGCTAATTGTATATTGGTTACGAAATTCTAGTAATTCATGAAAACTGGGATATTCTGACGCTAACAGTTTGATGACTACTGGCAGATGATCTGATTGGCGGATAGCTTGATAGACGTGGGTTTTAGCACCGACATAAAGTTGAGCGCAAATTTGGTATCCGGGAATAATAGGTGTACAGGTTACAGTAGCCATATATACATGCCTCGCAGCACAAGTTAGTATTCGCGTCTAGAATTTAGTATTCCCATAAAATCGAAGTTTACTAACGATGTCGATAGTAATACCATTTCACTTTAAAAATGATCCAAAGGGACAAACAGAGGAAGCATAGGTAGTGATTTATCTTCGTAATTTTGTGAAATATAGCAATCCTAAATGAGTCGTGAAAAACATAGATATGGAAACGAACCGCCCTCCGGGTGACGCTCCTGCGTCGCTAACGCTGCGCTAACAGCAGTTCCTCATAGGGGAAACCCCCAAGACTGGACTGCTTCACCAAGAACGCCTTCGCGTAGCATCTCGTAGAGAAGGACGCAAATGTAAGAAAGAAGAAAAAGATATAGAAATTTTACAAATGATTTAGGACTGCTATAGTATTAGAATATCTCTGCCTTATCTACCTTGTCCCTCACTTAATGATTGTTATCTGTAATGGGGAGAGAAATTACAAACTCTGTTCCCTCTCCTAAAACAGAATTAACTTCAATTTTGCCGCCATGTTTTTCTTCAACAATTTGTCTGGCGATCGCTAGTCCTAATCCTGTGCCTTTACCTACTGCTTTGGTTGTAAATAAATGGTCAAAGATGCGCGATTTGACATCTTCACTGATGCCTTTACCATTATCAGCAATGGAGATTTTAACATGCTGATTTTCGATTGCTGTTTTGACAATAATCTTGTAAGGATTGAGTTTAATTTCCTCAAAACTGCGTCCTATACTTGACTCATCTAAAGCATCAATCGCATTGGCAATGATATTCATAAATACCTGATTTAACTGTCCAGGAAAACATGCTATTGGTTGTAAATTATCGTAATCCGTCACCACAATAATTTCTGGGCGTTGTTCATTACCTTTCAGGCGATGTTTGAGAATTAAAATTGTACTATCAATGCCTTCATTAATATTAAATAGCACTTTATAATCTTGATCAGCACGGGAGAAAGTTCTCAAACTGGTGCTGATATTTTTCAATCTTTCAGCAGCTATAACCATTGCATCGAGGATTTTTGGTAGGTCTTCTAAGCTATACTCTAAATCAATTTCTTCGGCATGATCGAGAATTTCTGCATCAGGATTGGGGAGAGCTTGTTGATAGAGTTGGAGGTGTGTGGTGATATCAGTAAATATGGGTTGAGCTTGTTGCAGACTAGCCGAAATAAAACTGAGAGGATTATTCATTTCATGAGCTACACCTGCAACTAAGTTACCTAATGCAGACATTTTTTCTTGTTGCACCATTTGTAGCTGAGTTTGTTTGAGTTCGTTGAGAGCTTGTTCGAGTTCCTGCGATTTTTGCCCAATTGCAGCTTCCGCTTGTTTACGTTCACTAATATCTCGAATAATAGTAGATAAATATTCAACTTCATCGGCAGCATTTTTATGAGCAATCACAACCTGAGAAACTGGAATTTCCTTACCATGTAAGTCTAAGATGGCTGACTCACCACTCCAAGTTCCCTGACGGATAGCGGTAGGGATAATGACATTTTGCAAATACTGTATTAGTCGAGGTGGCACCAGACTAGAAATATGAAATTCTGCCTTACTATCTTTCAAATGCCACACTTTCTGTCCAGCAGGATTAGTGTAAATATTATTGCCATTAGCATCGGCAATACCGACAATATCGGGTGTAGCATTGACAATTGCTAGTAGTTGTTGCTGCTCTTGTTCGGCACGTTCGCGTTCACGAAGTGCAGCTTGCTGTTCGCTAATATCAATTACAATCCCATCCCACACCATTTCCCCATCTTCGCTAATTTCTGGTCTCGAAACAGCTTTGACCCATTTAACATTGCCATTAGGTGTAATAATCCGCCATTCGTGTCGAAAGGTAGTGAGATTTTGCGCTGACTCCATAGTGGCGCGAAACAATTCAGCTTGATCATCGGGATGTTCAAAATCGCGCAGACTATATTTTCCTGACATTAAATCTTCAGCCGCTACTTCGTAAAGGCTTTGACATCCATAGCTCACATAAGATATTGAAGATAAACCATTGGGTTGAATCCGAATTTGATAAATCAATCCGGGAATATTATCTGCAAGTTTCTGAAAGCGGTTTTCACTCAGGCGTAACTTTTCCAGCGATTCTTCTAACTGATGGGCATAAATTTGAGAATCTTGATAAAGTCGGGCATTTTCGAGAGAAATCGCCGCTTGGGTACAAAGAAAGTTGAGAATCAAGATGCGATCGCTAGTAAACACATTACTGGTTGAGCGATTCTTTAAATACAAAATGCCAATTAAATTACCTTGATTGAGAATCGGTAAGCACAACAGACTTTTTGGTTGTCGTTGCAGTAAATATTCATCAATGACAGGTAGATCAGTTTGCAGTTCATTAACTACCACAATTTCTTGGGTATTTTTCACATATTGAATAAATTTGATCGGTAAATTTGGGTTTCCCTCTAAAGGTTCGTCAAGAAGTTCAGTGTTATCTGGTGTCGCAATTGCTCTGACAAAAAATTCGCCTTGATGATTAGATAAAATTAAGGCGCAGCGATCGCCACCAGAATTGTGCAAAATAATCTGAGTCAGTTGTTGCAGCAGTTCATCCAGGTGAATTGTGCCAGAAATAGCTTGAGAAGCTTTGATAATCGCTTCAAAATCCAGAGATGTATTGATGTTGGTACTAGAAGAACGAGTCGGTTGTTGGGAACTATGAACGGAAACCAGAGGATTAACTTGTGCTGATAATGTTTCCAGCACATTCATCGATGCTATTTTCTGCTGGAGAATAGGTTGCAGTAAATGAGGGTAGCGATTTTCTAAATCTTGAGTTTTGGCTTGGCTACCCCAACGAGCATAACAGTAGTATGCCTCCTGCATATAACCGGAGGCCACTTTCTCTTTGCCCCAATGCAGGTAAAATTTAGCAGCCAGTTCATTACTGAGTGCTTCATCTTGTAAATAACCGTGGGTTTTTGCACCAGCAATAGCTGAATCATAATGTGCCATTGCATCATAATTTTGACCCAAAACCCGCAATGTTTCTGCGGCTACAAGTTGACAGTAATGTTGATGATTAGAGGGAGCTAAATTTGCCCAATTTTGGAGTTTTTCTTGATGACTATTGACTCGCTCAATAATCTTTGATTGTTGTTTAGTATCCGCCGTTTCGTATTGGGACAAATGAATTAAGGCATCATAAAAAACCAAAACAACCATCATAAAACTGCCAGCACTAGCATGACTATATTGTTGTGCTATAGCTGCTTGTTCCCCAGCTTGTTCATATTTGCCAAACCAATAACAGAGAACGGCTTGAGATAAATAAAGATGAAATAATCCCCCTCGATCATTGGTAGCCTGTAAATGAGGCAAAATTTGGGTTGTATTGAAGACTTCACCTGCCAAAAAATAGGGGATTTCAGATATTACCAATAAATTTAAAATTGTTTGTTGGTAACACTCATAATATTTTAAAATTGATTCTTGCTTAACCTGGCTGATAATTTGTCGATAAGCTTCCATTTCCTGAGCCAAAGCACTTAATTCTCGACCACTCCAGTAGCTGTACTGAAAGTATGTTAGTATATTTAATGCTACACATTCCCAATCTCCGGTTTCCAGCCCACTCTGGTAGCCCTCTAGCAGAAATTGGATAGACTGACTCAAGGGTTCTTTCCAATGACGAATAAAGCAGTTGACAACAAAGTAAGCTCGGCTTTTAAAGGCATTAATCTGGAATTTTTCTAGTAACTTTAATGATAATTGTCCAAATTCATACCCAGCATCAATATCTCCCATAAAACCACAGAGCATTAATCCGTAGTCTGCATAAGAAAAAACGGCAATAGAGGAATTTCCAAACTGAATAGACATCTCAACTTGCTTAAAGATGAGTAATGGTAAAAGTTCAGGCGCAGCAATTAAAACAGATGCCACTAGTTTAGTCATGATTTGCATTGCTGCCAGTTGATAGGGATCGTTCATTGTAGGCAAATCTGCCAAACTTGAGGGTTTACTACCTATCCATAGTTGCTGTGTATATTGCGCTGCTGTACCAATATCTGCCTGAGTCGGTTGTTCGGGAAATTCCACACCCAGTAATTTCAACACCTGCAACCCAGTTTCTACCACTTCGGCAAATTTACCTTGAGAACGGAAAGCCATCATTCGGGTTTCATAGACTTTGATGGTGTCGAGCAATGAAGTTGCAGATCGCAATATAATGTCACCCCAGGCTGCTAACTTGTCAAAGTCTGTGTTTAGACAAGCTGCTTCTAAACGCTCGTGATGCAGATTTAGAGTTAATTCGTAGTTTGTTGTCCAAGGATCAGCCGGGAGTAAGTCAATTCCTTGGGTAAAGTAATTGATGGCTGCATTATAGGCGATCGCACTTTTAGCTTTGCATCCCGCGATTAAATTCAGTTCGGCTAACTTTAGTTGTTCATCAGGCTGAGTAATTAAATCAATCCCTTGATTCAGGTGATTGACAATTTCAAATATATGTCTATCTAGTTGAGTTTCTGGTGTATTAGCATAGAGTAGTTGACCGATCGCCAGATGAGTAACTTGTTTTTGGTCTTCTGGAATTAAAGAGTAAGCCGCTTGTTGAATGCGATCGTGCAGAAAGCGGTAAGTCAAATTTACAGAATCATGATCAATATTGTTCTGAGAATTAGTTTGTGCTTCAGTCTCTATCTGAAAGAATTTATAAGTTTGGCTAGTGGGTAAAATCAAACCCTCTTGTAAAGCTTTCCATAATGCTGTCGCCGCATCGGTGACAGATTGCTGAGAAACAATTGCTAAGGTTTTTAAATCAAAAGAGTTACCAACACAAGCAGCTAACTGCAAAACATTTTGGGTTGTTTGAGGTAATTTCTGTAATTGTTGAGCGACAAACTCCACAACATCATCAGTTAGGGATAGCAATTGAATTTGGGTAATATCACATTCCCAATAACCCTGCTGATGATTGAAGGTAATTTCCCCATCTTCATATAGTTTCTTGAGAAACTGAGTGATAAAAAAGGGGTTTCCTCTGGTTTTGCGCTCAATTAATTCGGTGAGGGGGAGAGATCGCTCTGTTGGACAACGTAAAGTATCAGCTATTAACTGATTTACATTTTGAGCAGCTAGAGGAGTAAGGGTAATAGTATTAACTGTCTTACCAGATTTCTTTATTTCCTCCACCGTCAACATTAATGGGTGTGCAGCAGAAACTTCATTATCTCGATAAGCACCCAACAACAGCAGACAATTTTCATCCTCCATCAACAGTTTAATTAACTGCAAAGAAGCTAAATCTGCCCACTGTAAATCATCCAAAAACATTACTAAAGGATGCTCTGCTGTGGTGAAGATAGCAATAAACTTTTGAAACAGTAACTGAAATCGGTTTTGTGCCTCCGTTCCCGATAATTCTGGTGCAGGATATTGTTTACCAATTACACGCTCTAATTCGGGAATGACCTCAATTAAAACTTGCCCATTTTCCCCCACAACTTCTAAAATCTGACTCCGCCACTGTGCCAATTTTGCATCCGACTCTGATAACAATTGCCCCATCAAATCACGCAAAGCTTGGACAAAAGCACTGAAAGGAATATTCCGGTTAAATTGGTCAAATTTACCTTTGATAAAGTAACCTTGTTGACGAGTTATGGGTTTGTGGACTTCATTCACTACAGCAGTTTTGCCAATCCCGGAAAATCCCGCCACTAGCATCATCTCTGATGTGCCACTGGCAACACGTTCAAATGCTTGTAATAAGGTGCTGACTTCCGCTTCTCTACCATATAATTTTTCCGGGATGAGGAAGCGATCGCACACATCCCGTTGAGCAATTTCAAAATCTCTAATTGCGCCTGTATCTTTAAGTTGGGTTAAACAAAGTTCTAAATCATGCTTTAATCCCAAAGCACTTTGATATCTATCCTCGGCATTTTTCGCCATCAGTTTCAACACAATCTCTGCCAGTACTGGCGGAATTTCTTCCCTGTTCCCTATTACAGTTGGCATTTTCACCAAATGACAATGCACCAACTCCATCGGATCATCACTATTAAATGGCAATTCTCCGGTTAATAATTCATAAAATGTCACTCCCAGAGAGTAATAATCACTGCGGTAGTCTATACCTCGGTTCATTCTCCCTGTTTGTTCTGGAGAAATATAAGCTAAAGTTCCTTCTAAAATATTAAGACTTTTAATTTCTTGAGTTTCTTTTGGCAGTAATGAAGCAATACTAAAATCAATTAATTGAACTTGTTTTGTTTGGGGATGAATTAAAATATTTGCTGGTTTAATATCTTTATGAATCACGCGATTTTGATGTAATTCATGAAGACTAGTACTTAATTGAATAGCAATCCTCAAAAATTCTGCTAGGGATAAAGTGTTGCTTTGAATATATTCTCGTAATGATATTCCCCCGGTATCCGCCATCACGAAAATATAACCGTTATTATATGTTTCTAAAGATAATGGCTGAATAATCCCAGAAATATTGAGATTTTTGCTAATAGTGTATTGATTGCGGAGTTTGAGTAATTCTTGAAAAGTAGGATATTCTGAGGTTAATAGCTTGATGACAACTGGGAGTTGATCTGATTCGCGGATAGCTCGATATACAATCGTTCTGGAGCCAGCATATAGTTGTGAGCTAATGTTATATCCGGGAATGATGGGGGCTTTAAATGTCGCCATCTAAACGTACCTCATAGCACAAGTTGGTTTTTGCTGTCCATCAACAAGCAGTGCAGAGCTTGTCTGGACTTTGTTAGTATTCCCACCAACTAGATATTGATTAACGGTACGTACAGAGATGATTTACCCACAAAAGATAGTTTCAAAGGGCTAAGGGGTGTGGGGAGTGTGGGGAGTGTGGGGAGTGTGGGGAGTGTGGGGGGTGTGGGAAGTGTGGGGGGTGTGGGGAGTGTGGGGAGTGTGGGGAGTGTGGGGAGTGTGGGGAGTGTGGGGGGAAAGATTTCTTCACCATCCTCCCACCTACCACCCCCCTGAATTAAACCCTTACACCCCTAAACCCTTAAACCCTCACACCCTGATTAAAATTGAAAACATCAACCAGGCGGCCAAGCCATTGGTCTGCCGCCTAAAATATGCAAATGTAAATGGAAGACAGTTTGACCAGCATCAGCATCGGTATTGATGACAACGCGATAACCATTGGTTAAACCAGCTTCGGCGGCTACACGCTTGGCGGTTAATAACAGATGTCCTAACAAAGCTGCATCTTCCGTTTCAGCCTCAGCTAATTTCGCTAGGGGTTTTTTGGGAATTACGAGGATATGAACTGGTGCTTGGGGGTTAACATCTGTAAATGCTAAAGCTAAATCATCCTCGTAAACGATATTGGCCGGAATTTCGCGCCGAATAATCTTACTAAAAATTGTGTCTTGATTGGTCATTGGTAATTGTGTTATTTGTCATTTGCCAATTGTTAATGATAAGACGGACGCAGGACTAATGACTAAGGACTAAAATAATGCTTGCTAGAGTCTGGAGTGCATCAATTGTTGGCATCGATGCTGTAAAAGTGGGAGTGGAAGTTGATGTCTCAGGCGGACTGCCAAGCATTATTGTTTTAGGCTTGCCAGATAGTGCGGTGCAGGAGTCAAAAGAAAGGGTGAAGGCTACTTTAAAAAATGCTGGTTTTGCCTTTCCGATGCGGAAAATTGTGATTAATTTGACTCCCGCAGATTTACGCAAGGAAGGCCCTTGTTTTGATTTGCCGATTAGTGTGGGTATTTTAGCGGCTTCTGAGCAAATTAATGCTGATTTATTGGGAGATTATTTATTTTTGGGTGAGGTTTCCCTGGATGGGAGTCTGCGTCCTGTGGCTGGGGTTCTACCCATTGCTGCGACTGCCAAAAAAATGGGAATTGCGGGTTTAGTTGTACCTGCTGATAATGCCCAAGAGGCGGCTGTAGTAGAAGGATTAGCTGTTTATGGTTGTAAAAGTATATCGGAAGTAGTTGATTTATTAAATAATCCTGGACGTTATCAACCTGTGCAGATCAATAATGTCGCAGATATGGTACAAGTACCTTATGCGATCGCTGATCTGCATGATGTCAAAGGACAAGCTCACGGACGACGTGCTTTAGAAATTGCGGCGGCTGGCGGGCATAACCTTATATTTGTCGGCCCTCCAGGTAGTGGTAAAACGATGTTAGCCAGACGTTTAGCCGGGATTTTGCCACCGTTGGAATTTTCGGAAGCCTTGGAAGTCACCCGGATTCACTCTGTTGCTGGCTTATTGAAAAATCGTGGTTCTTTAGTGCGCGATCGCCCTTTTCGCAGTCCCCACCATTCTGCTTCCGGCCCTTCTTTGGTTGGTGGTGGTAGTTTTCCCCGTCCTGGGGAAATATCATTATCTCACAGAGGGATTCTTTTTTTGGATGAACTCACCGAGTTTAAACGGGATGTTTTAGAATTTTTGCGTCAGCCTTTAGAAGATGGTTTTGTGACAATTTCCCGCACAAGACAATCTGTTGTGTTTCCGGCACAATTTACTTTAGTGGCGAGTACCAATCCCTGTCCTTGCGGTTACTACGGCGATACTATTCAACAGTGTACCTGTTCGCCCAGACAACGAGAACAATATTGGGCGAAACTTTCTGGGCCGTTGATGGATAGAATTGATTTGCAAGTGGCGGTGAATCGCCTCAAACCAGAGGAAA
Source organism: Aulosira sp. FACHB-615 (assembly GCF_014698045.1). GTDB lineage: Bacteria > Cyanobacteriota > Cyanobacteriia > Cyanobacteriales > Nostocaceae > Nostoc_B. The sequence continues at coordinate 14,262 of NZ_JACJSE010000029.1, read as the reverse complement.
TTACCCAACAACCCACAGGAGAATCATCAAAATCTGTTAGGGAAAGAGTACAACAAGCACGCGATCGCAGTATTCACCGTTTTCAAACCGAAACAAATCTGCGGTGTAATGCTCAAATGCAAAGCCGACATCTGCAACAATGGTGTAAGTTAGATGATGCTAGTCGTTCTTTATTAGAAGCTGCCATCAATAAATTAGGTTTATCAGCTAGGGCAAGCGATCGCATTCTCAAAGTTGCCCGCACCATCGCAGATTTAGCCGGAGATGATAATTTACAAGCTCATCATGTCGCCGAAGCCATTCAATATCGCACCATCGATAGAATGTTGTAATATCATGTCCGGTAAAAGACTTATCATAAAAACCGCAGGGGGCAGGTGGAGAAAGAGTTGTGTTTTTCTACACAGATATGTTTAATCATAACTGATTTGCCGGACATGATATAAAAAGTTTCCGTGTCAATAAATTCTATCTTCAGGAAACTGCACAAACCTCTTGAGGCAGATGTCACAATTTCGCAAATCAGTATCAAATATATCAAGGGAGAAAGTGATATCCTCCAGCAAGGAGACTAGGTAAATGAATTTTTCAGCAATTGTGCGGCTGTTTCAAGAAACTTTTCAGGAATGGAGTGAAGATAAAGCTTCGCGGTTAGCCGCAGCATTAGCTTATTACACGATTTTTTCTATCGCACCGTTGCTGATTATTGTAATTGCGATCGCTGGTGCAGTGTTTGGTGAAGAGGCGGCAAGGGGTGAAATTGTCCGGCAAATTCAAGGTTTAGTCGGGCCAGATGGAGCCGAGTTTATCGAGATCGCCATCAGAAATGCCAATCAACCAAAAACAGGTGCGATCGCATCGGTAATTAGTATTTTACTTTTACTTTTAGGTGCTACAGGTTTATTTACAGAATTACAAGATGCCCTGAATACAATTTGGGAAGTTCAACCGAAACCGGGACATGGCGTGAAAAATGTTGTGCGTCAGCGTGCTTTATCTTTCGCCATGATTTTAGGTATTGGTTTTCTGCTCCTTGTCACTCTGATAATTAGTACAGCTTTAACAGCGATCGTCGGTTATTTTAGTAATTTACTTCCTGGTATAGATTTCATTTGGCAATTCTTTAACTTTATACTGTCTTTTGTCATCACGACACTATTATTTGGACTCATTTTCAAGGTTTTGCCTGATGTCAAAATTACTTGGAATGATGTTTTAATAGGTGCTGTGATTACATCTTTATTATTTTCTTTAGGTAGATATTTATTAGGACAATATCTCGGTAATAGCAGTTTTGGTTCTACTTATGGTGCGGCTGGTTCTTTAGTAGTTATTCTCGCCTGGGTTTATTATGCTGCTCAAATCCTCTTTTTTGGCGCAGAATTTACCCAAGTTTATGCTAGAAGATACGGCAGTGGGATTCGCCCCACACGTCATGCCGTCCCTATGAATCATAATGGTCAGTCTAAGCGAACGAACAGCGATCGCAAATAAATTAATGTAGAGAAACGTAAATATTCGTATTTGTAAAAAGGCAGGAGGGACGAGGGTTTTATGGTAATTAACCCTTATTAATATAGTTTTTTCACTAACTTATTTAGCTTAACAAAAGCAAAGACATAAACATGGATAAATGGTTATATATTGATTGGCAAGAAATCTTTGTCCCTAGCATTAGTATTGTAGAATTATTCATTCGTGGTTCTCTGGTTTACTTAGCTTTATTTGCTGTTTTACGCTTTCTCCCTAGTCGGCAAATAGGAACTCTAGGGATCACCGATTTATTAGTAGTTGTATTATTTGCCGAAGCAGCCCAAAATGCAATGGCAAGTCACTACACATCAATTACCGAAGGTGGTATTTTAGTAGGCACAGTAATTTTTTGGAGTTACTTCCTTAACTGGTTGGGTTATAAATTGCCGAAATTCCAGAGATTTCTAAATCCTCCGCCTCTGCTGTTGGTGAAAAATGGACAAATGATTTCCCGACATTTAGACAAAGCCCTGATTACAGAAGATGAGTTGATGAGTAAATTACGTCAACAAGGTGTAGAATTTTTAACTGAGGTGAAGTTAGCTTATATGGAGTCTGATGGTGGTATTAGTATTATCACATCAGCCACTAACGATTAACAGCAAAGGAGATAATTACAGCAATGCAAATTCAGCAATTATTTAGTAACCGAGTGGGTATAATTGCAACAATGCACCACAAAGAAAAAGTAATTGCTCCCTTATTAGAACAAGAACTAAATCTTAAAACTATTGTGCCATCTAATTTCAATACTGATGATTTTGGCACATTTACGAGAGAAATCAAACGCCCTGGAACTCAAATTGCGGCGGCTAAGTTAAAAGCCGAAACAGCTTTAAAATTAACAGGTGAAACTATAGCGATCTCCAGCGAAGGTAGTTTTGTTCCTCATCCAATGGTACCTTATATTTATTCTAACCGCGAAGTCGTGCTTTTGTTAGATAAAGAAAATGAACTAGAAATAATTGGTGAAGAATTTTCTATAGAAACTAACTTTAATCATCAAATAGTTGCAAGTCTCCAAGAAGCAGAACATTTTGCTAAAAAAATCGGTTTTCCTGAACATGGTCTGGTCGTCTCTTGGGAAGATAAGGCGAATAATTGCCGCGAAATAGTTAAAGGGATTATTACAGCAGCAAAACTCCAAGAAACTATTACAATCGCCCTCAATAATTCTGTTAATTCTCAGGTGAATTTAGAAACAGATATGCGGGCGCTGTATAATCCAACCCGGATGAATAATATTGAAAAAGCTACATTAAATTTATTAACCAAAATTAAAAGCCTGTGTCCCCAATGTTCTGCACCCGGTTTTGCAATAACCGAAAAAATCGCCGGATTACCATGTGAAATGTGTTCTATGCCCACTAGTTTGACACTTTCTGTAATTTATCAATGTCAAAAATGTGGGTTTAAACAAGAAAAATTATTTCCTCATGGTCAAGAATTTGCTGACCCAGCCCAATGTATGTACTGTAATCCTTAGTAATCTAGGGAGTGGGGAGTAAGGGAGTGGGGAGTAGGGAGTAGGAGCTAGAGGTTAGGGACTAGGGACTAGTTTAAGAGAATCGTAGGTTGGGTGTAGCGATAGCGTAACCCAACAGGGTCTTGAGAATGTTGGGTTACTGTAACCTGTAACCTGTAACCTGTAACCTGTAACCTCCTATAAAAAAATCTCTCGTTACCAAAAAGCAACGAGAAGATTCAAAGTTGTAGTTCGTCAGGTGATCGGAATAGTATCTTATTTAGTACTTATTTTCGGTATATTTATTCCTCCATTAGATAGAGAAATAATCTAGCTGATTGCGGATGTAAGTATATACTGACACTGCTAAGAATTGCATACTTTTTTTATTAAATAAGCCCCAGTGCTATAAAACAGCAAAAGGGCAGACGGTATGGTGTGAGGAGCAAACTGTTTGTTTACTTAAGTATTAAATTAGCAATGAGATGTGACAGTGTTATCACATTGATGTGAAAATTATGCGATCGCCTATAATTCTAGCTACGACTAAAAAACACCGCCGCCAAGACAATTAATCCCAAAAGCGCCAAGGGAACCCAAAGATTAGGCACATCAGCCAAACTCATAAAACAGCCTCTAGTGGGTAAACAATGACTCATACTATAGGACTCATGTTTGATTTGGGAAAAAAATCAGTACACCCAGATCAGGCTTCTTTCCTACTCCCCATTCCCTACTCCCTGCGTACACAACTAGATGCAGGAATCAAACTGTATTCCCATATATTCACATCTTGTACCAAGCGGCTGAAGTCACAGCTATACGGATGCTGGATTATCATCACTATCTGTCCACCTTCTTCCTTGCATCCAACACCCTTGGCGTATTGACTTCAATCCAGTCTGCTAAGGCGGCGACGCGCTCGGCGACTTCTTCTCCCATCGGAGTCAAGCTGTACTCAACAAAAGGCGGAACTACATGGTGAGATACACGCAACACAAAACCATCTTCCGTCAGTGATTGTAGACTTTGAGCCAGCATTTTTTCACTAACTCCGCCCATTTTTCGTCTCAACTCGCTAAATCTGTGAGTCCCTTGGCGTAGCGCAATCAGAATCAGTACGCCCCATTTGCTGCAAACGTGTTTCAGAATGTCTCGTGAGGGACATGGCGCGGCGAAAATATTCCCCATTTCCCAGCGTTGTGTCAGAGTCTTGGAATCATCATTGCGATCGCTCATATACTTACTTTTTTGTTGGTACTTACCAAAAGTTAGTAATGCAATTATATTAGGTTTATCGACATCAAAAAATTAACCAACTAAAAAATATGATTGTCATTACTGCTGCATCGGGTCAGTTAGGCAGATTAGTATTGCAAGAACTATTAAAATCCGTTCCTGCCAATCAACTAGTCGCTGCGGTTCGCAATCCAGAAAAAGTATCAGATTTTGCCAGTTTAGGCGTGCAGGTGCGGCAAATTGATTACACCCAACCCCATACATTAGATATCGCCTTCGCTGGTGCAGAAAAAGTATTGCTCATCTCCTCCAGTGAAATTGGCAGTCGCGTACTTCAGCACACAAACGTCATCAACGCCTGTAAACAAGCTGGAGTCAAATTACTGGCTTATACCAGTCTCTTACGCGCAGATAGCAGCCCTCTGCCTCTAGCAGCAGAACATCACAAAACTGAAACTGTCTTGCAAGAATCTGGTGTGCCTTATGTGATATTACGTAATAGTTGGTATACCGAAAATTACACAGCAGGTATCCCGATAGCCTTGGAATATGGTGCAGTTATGGGCTGTGCTGGAGAAGCTAAAATAGCCTCCGCAGCCCGCGTCGACTATGCCGCAGCCGCAGCCACCGTTTTATTAGCCAATGACCAAGCAGGTAAAGTCTATGAATTGGCTGGTGATGTAGCTTATACATTGAGCGAACTTGCCACAGAAATTAGTAAGCTTTCTGGTAAGCAAGTTAGATATCAGAATTTGTCTGAAGATGAGTATATTAATGTATTAAAAAATGCTGGCTTACCTGAGCCTCTGGCTGTGATGTTAGCAGAATCTGAGACAGGAGCAGCAAAAGGAGGATTGTTTGATGCCAGCCAAACCCTAAGCCAACTGATAGGCCGCCCTACCACACCTTTGAGTGAGTCGATTAAAGTAGCCTTGGGCTAAAAACTGTCTGAACCAAGATTGGGTGTCAGGGTGTGTGGCGGAAGGATTTTAGATACATACCCCGCATTTCTCACAAGCTTCAGGCGTTTGATGGGGCAGAGGGGCAGAGGTGCGGAGGGGCAGGGGAGAGAGTACCTTCATTCTCCCCTGCTCCCCTGCTCCCCTGCTCCCCTGCACAGGCTTTGAAAGGTGTGGTGAGAAATCCGGGATACACCCCTATCCTGAGTCAACCCGCACCTACCCACATCCAGCCTGCCTTTACAGATAATTTCAACAATCAAACCAGATTCCCATCAATTTCATACTTCAGACTTCAAACTTCATACCTCAATTAACCTTGCAATCAGGGATAATTCCATTTATACAGCCAGCAGCTTGCATGGAAAACCCACAATGACATTACAAGAAACAGTCATTTGGCTACAAGAACGTACAACTTTAGGAATTCTCTCATCGGCGGCGTTGAATGCGATCGCCCAAGTTTTAGAATTGCAAACGATACCTCAAGGCAGTTCCTTAGTCAACGCAAATACTCCGCCAGCCGCACTATACATCCTCAAAGATGGGCAAATTGAAAGCGATACCAGCAATAAAAGTAACTTTGCCTTTGCTTGTGGCTTTCTACCAGGGGCAGTCATTAACCTGCGACAACTACTATTAGATGAATTAACACCATCTAAAATTATTGCCCTCACAGAATGCCATGTCTGGGTAATTCCTGCGGCTGAGTTTCGTGCTTTAGCCAGCCAATATCCCGAAATTACCCAAGCATTATCTCGCTTTTTAGCCCAAGAATTAGCCCAAGTTACATCAGCCTTAACTTACGCACAAGAACGTTCTGTGGCTTTGCGTCCTTATTTGGTCACGAAAGCCCAACGGGGTATTGTGGGGACGAGTCGCTATGCAGTCCGGTTGCGGGAACAAATACGAGAAGCCGCAGCCGACCGCAAGTCCACAGAAATATTCGGCGAACCAGGGTTAGAAAAAGATAATATTGCTGCTTTGATTCACTACGGTTCACCTCAACGCCGTGAACCCATGATTAAAATTAATTGTGGTATTCTCCAAACAAGCGGTGTCGATTTATTTGGTCGCTCTGGCGGTAGACCAGGGCTTTTAGAATGGCTGGGGGAAGGGACTTTAGTACTCAATAATATTCAAGAACTGCCCCCAGAATTATTACCAGCAATGGTGCAGTTCATCAAAACAGGTACTTACACCCCAGTCAGTCGTGATGGGGAATTATTAGCTGAACCACGCACTAGTCAAGCGCGAATTTTGATTGTTTCGGAAAAAACAGAATCTAAAATTGAACGTTGTGTAGGTCGTGTCATTAAAGTTCCGCCAGTACGGGTGCGAAAAGCTGATATTAAAGCCCAGGTAGAATACTACACTAGTTTATATGTGCGATCGCGCGGACTGGCGAAACCTCGCATTACCCCAGAAGCTTTACGCCGCTTGCAGTCCTATGATTTTCCTGGTAACTTGAAAGAGTTAAAAAATTTAGTCGAACGGGCAATTGTTCAAGCCGGAGAAAGACAGGAATTAACCGAAGAAATCTTTTGGTCAGCCCAAACCAAGAAAAAAGAATTTCGCGTCAACTTATTAAATACTTATTCTGGGTTGCGAAAATTTCTCCGCAGTGACTGGTGGCCTGACAAAATCAACTATGGCTTTACGGTGATTGCGTTTCCGATCATTATTATGATCTTATTTTTGGGGCCGCAAACCCGCGATCGCAATTTCGCTTTAAATTTATTTTGGGCTTGGTGGTGGCCTTTCTTTTTACTGATTTTTCCCTTTCTCGGTCGCGTCTGGTGCGCTGTTTGCCCCTTCATGATTTACGGTGAAATTACCCAAAAATTATCTCTGTGGTTATTTCCCCGCCAACTTAAACGCTGGCCACGAGAAACAGCCGAAAAATGGGGCGGATGGTTTTTATTTGGCTTATTTACCTTAATTTTCCTGTGGGAAGAACTCTGGCATTTAGAAAATACAGCTTACCTATCTGCCTGTTTACTGTTATTAATTACAGCCGGGGCAATGATTTTCTCCGCCATATTTGAACGACGGTTTTGGTGTCGTTATCTTTGTCCTATTGGCGGAATGAATGGTTTATTCGCCAAACTTTCCATGACAGAACTACGCGCACAACAAGGCATTTGTTCAGCAACCTGTACTACTTATCAATGTTACAAAGGCGGGCCGCAAAAAGGCGAAGGTATGGAAACTAATGGCTGTCCTTTATATTCCCATCCCGCCCAGCTAGAAGATAACCGAGATTGTGTCTTGTGCATGACTTGTTTAAAAGCCTGTCCCCATCGTTCCGTTGAGTTTAACTTGCGTCCCCCTGGAATTGAATTGTGGACGACTCATACACCACGCAAGTATGAAGTGGCATTATTGTTTTTACTTTTGGGTGGTGTATATCTGCATCATTTACCAGAATTGCAATCATGGTTAGGACTGCATCTAGATTTAACGCAATTTTGGCAGCATTTAGGTTTATCGTTATTTGCCTTAATTTTCCCTGTGGCTGTGGCTGGGGCTGCTTATTTTTTCATACAACTATTCAATTTTCAACGCAAGCCGAAATCATTCAAGGAACTTGCATACAGCTACTTACCCTTGGTGTTGGGAGGCAACTTAGCCCACTACCTGCACTTAGGTTTAGCAGAAGGTGGGAAAATTTTACCTGTAACTTTAGCCACTTTTGGGTTAAATAGCGGAAATTTGCCTGTACTGATAGCACATCCAGCAGTTATCAGCTTTTTGCAAGGTTTTACTTTAATTATTTCTGCCTTGTTAACCATAGTACTCACCCAAAAAATAGCACGACAATCACTGCGATCGCTCTTATGGCAACATCTCGCAACTATTGGATTTGCAGCTAGTATGTGGGTGTTAATTGTCTTGTAGCTAGATTTACTTTATACATTCAACACGTAAATTTTACAATCCTCTGGTGAATTCAAAGATTGGGTAAATTTTGTAAGGGAAGTTCATTACTAGTGCAATTTTTGTTTATATTATCACTCAGTATGAATGTAGCCAAATTTTTCAGATACCCTGATTAACTTCAACTTTTTATGGTGTCACTACCAACTTTTCCTTCTCACACAGGCGGTTACACTGTGGACGCTTTAGCATTTGCTGATGAATATTCAGCAACTAATGTTGTCTCACAACCTTTACACAGATCAACCTCTAGCATCACAAAAAGATTAATTGACATCTTAGGGGCTATTGTGGGGCTCATCATTACAGTGATGTTGGCAATTCCCATAGCGATTATTACTAAAATTACTAATCCCGGCCCCATATTTTATTCGCAAATTCGCTGTGGAATTAACGGTAAACCCTTCCGTATCTGGAAGTTCCGGTCGATGGTAGTCAATGCTGACCAAATCAAGCATCTGGTCAAAAATCAAGCCCAAGGCCATATTTTTAAATCAGTTGACGACCCTCGCATTACTCCCGTTGGTAAATTCCTGCGTCGCACCAGCTTAGATGAATTTCCCCAGTTTTGGAATGTGCTGAAGGGCGAAATGAGTTTAGTTGGCACACGTCCCCCTACACCCGATGAAGTCATCCACTATGCACCCCACCACTGGGAAAGGCTAAGAGTCAAGCCAGGAATGACAGGAGAATGGCAAGTTAATGGTCGTTCTACCATCAAAGATTTTGAAACTATCGTCAAAATGGATGTTGATTATCAACGCAAGTGGTCGATAGTTTATGACATGATGCTAATATTTAAAACCATCTGGGTGGTATTGAGTAAAAGTGGCGCTTGTTAGGCAAATTAACCTTTCACACCACTACCAGTTTCAGTTGGGACAATGTAGCGTTGTAAAAATATAAATAATATTAGTACTGGGGCGATGGAAATGATCGAACCAGCAGCGACTAAGCGCCAGTCTAAAGAAAAAGTACCGGCTAATTTTGCTACTCCCAAAGGTAGGGTGTAGAGTTTTTCGTCTTGAATGACAATTAACGGCCAAAGAAAATCACTCCAAGACCCAATAAAGACGAAAATTGCCAGTGTAACTAACGCTGGACTAACTGCTGGCAACATAATATGCCACCACAAACCTAACTCAGAACTACCATCCATCCGCGCAGCTTCTTCAATTTCTTTCGGCACACCCATAAAAGCTTGTCGCAGTAAAAAAATACCAAAAGCCGAAGCCAAACTCGGAAAAATCATCCCCCAATAAGTATTTACTAAGCCTAATTGGACTGTCAAAATATACAGGGGAATCATCACAATCTGAAAGGGAATCATGATTGTCGAGACGATCGCAATAAATATCCAGTCTCGCCCCGGAAATGATAATCTGGCTAAAGGGTAAGCCGCTAAAGAACAAAATAGTAAATTTAACCCAACAGTCAGTACAGAAACCAACGTACTGTTATATAAATATTGGGCAAATGGTAAAGATTGCCACACCTTAGCAAAGTTACCCAATGTCGGTTGGCTAGGAAGTAACTGTGGTGGAGACTGTAAAATATTTTCCGTTGGTGATTTTAAAGCAGTACTGATTAACCAGAGTAAGGGAAAGAGAGTGATCAGTGCGATCGCTCCTAAAACTATATAAGTTAATCCAATATTAAACTTGGGATTGTGTTTGAAAAATTTCATAATTAACCTTTAATTTGATGCGTCAAAAACAATTGTCTCTGACGCAAACTATTAGATAAAAGTTATATCTTGCTGATGTAAGTCCGATGATAAATGCTGCCACAACAATGTGCAGTATTTTGCATAAGTAAGCCACATTTGAACATAAGATAACCACTGAACTGAAGCAGTTTCAATTTGATTTAAAGTGGTTCATCTTGAACTACTGTATGAGGTTGTGGTTCCCGCAGACGTTGGGCAATTTGCTCTCGGCGATATTGTGCAAGTTCGCTGTAAAGCCGCTTACGCGAGAGATTTACAGTGCCAACAGGCTCATGTTCTAGAAGCGTATGCCAAGGTGAGAATAACATACCTTCATCTAAACGTTTACGTTCTTCAAAATCAAATTTTTGACTAGGAATACGCACAGTTGCAACTTTAATAAATGGTGAATCTGCCTCTTGCCATTCCTGAACATGGTTTTCAATTGGTGTCTTTTCATCATCTACATAAAACTGAATCAGGAAATCAAAAGATGCTTCTTGACCTTCTAGTGTCAAATATTTGACTATTGCTTCCCGTAGGTAGTTTTCCGATTCTGGAACTGTTTCGGGAGGTTGTTCTGGCTGTTGGGGTTTGACGGAAAATTTGACCAATTTATCGCCAAACTTAAATGGAGCCATACTCCAATATTGAATCAAAAGTGGATTACCTACCTTCTGACTACCAATTTTTTGCAAAATAGCAAAAGCATAGGCTAGTTCTTCGATTCGTTCTGGTGTAAGTTGTCCACTACCTGCTTTGGCTAAATCGGCATAATCACGAACATCTTTAGTCAAGAAAATAGGATAATTGTTGAGGATAAAATCTTGAGTTTTTTCTTCATCATCTAGCACTTTTTGTCCATCTACATTGATCACCTTGATGGCAATACCTCGAACATCAGGCTGGCTATCGGAGTTGAATGTACCACGTTTTTGAGGCGCACCACCATTAGAAAAACGAATCCACACAGGATAAGTTTGAGGGGTTTTAAACAAACCTATTCTCAAGTCTTCAGAAAGATGGGGTTCAATAATCAACTCTCCCCAAAGGAGTCCATGACTTTTGCTATGAATTTGGCGGAGGTCTGGGCCTGTTTGCTGTTGAGCTTGAAGGCTACTTGCTATAATATCGTCGAGCAGTGCTTCCTGCTCATTGGTAGATGATACTGGATTATTCATAGAAAATATTTGATTATGTGTCTTCATTATCCTGAAGCTTTAATCTTTTCCAGTCAAGCCAGTTTCACTCACAACTGTTTTGAGAGGTTTATCCCAAGTTTCTACAGGTAGTTGCGGCAAGTAAGCAAAATCAAATACTATACCTACAGTTTGTTTATTTGCCCATTCGGGAGAACTGAGTAAGCGGTCATAATATCCGCCGCCATAGCCCAAGCGATATCCGCGAGAATCGCAAGCTACACTAGGCACAAGAATTAAATCTACTTCACTAGGGTTTATGGTTGGTGCATCGGGATGAGGTTCGCTAATACCATAGCTGTTAAATTGCAGCGAGTCTCCAGGTTGCCAAACATGCCAAGATAGGGAATTACCGACACAGCGCGGAAATACCCATTGATATTGAGTATTTGCAAATAAGGGACTTAAATCAGGTTCTTGACGAAAGCTAAAATAAGCTAGTATGGTTTTTGCTTCATCATAGTGAATCAAAGTTTGTAGTGTTGTACAGATGCGATCGCTTTTTTCTCTCCATTCTGCAACAGACATCAATTGCCGTTTTTTCAACAGTGTACGACGTAACTTAACTTTATCTAATTGAATATCAACTTCATACATATAGCAATCCTATCTGAGTGGTGAAAAAGTATTCTTTTTAACGAACCGCAAAGGACGCAAAGGACACAAAGAAGGAGAGGAAGGGAAAGAAAGAGAATTTCACAAATGGTTTAGGACTGCTATAGAAAGTTATTTTAATAAATCAACATTGTTGCCAAATTGCGAAATTTAAATACCTCTAGGAACAGGATGAAACGTTATAAAACAAATTTATCAATGTGCTTGTTGGCGTTCACGCTTTTTCCTAGCTTTAGCCCCTGCGCCCTCAATAGCTTCTTTAAGAGCAGCTTCTTTTTCATTAACTGAGGTATATGTAGCAAGGTATTCAACAACTTCTATGTAACCATTTCGTGCAGCATAGGAAATGGGTTTATTTTCATAGGAATCGATAACATTTGGGTTAGCTCCAGCTTTGATTAGTAACTCTACCGCTTTCAAATGACCACGACTTGCAGCTTCAAATAAAGGAGTCCAACCATCTTCATGAACGAAATTAACATTAGCTCCTGCATTAATCAAAATAGATATGATCTCAGGATTTCCATTAGCGGCTGCTAAATGTAAAGGGGAAGAGACACTAATAGAGTTAGCACTTACTCCACTACTCACTAGAAGAGAAACAACAGTTATCTTATTCAGGTGAGCCGCTAATTCTAATGGAGTCATACCCCACTTGTCATCAGTCGATTCGAGATCCATACCTGATTTTACGATTAGTTCAATCTGTTGAGTATCATCGGACTCTATCAATTGATGCAGCGTAAGATACTTTCGTTCTGAAAATTTGGACAACTGGGATTTCCTCTCACATAAATTATGAAATAAAATACCCGACTTTTCAAAAAAGCCGGGTATATGAACTTCTGCATTACAACGTCTATAAATATCCTATGCAGCGTTTTGACGATACCAATCAATGGTATTTTTCAGCCCTTCCCTAAAGCCTACTTGTGCAGTAAAGCCAAAGGCTTGCTTGGCGCGTTCTGTATCTAAACATCTGCGGGGTTGACCATTGGGTTTGTCGGTTTCCCAAACAATTTCGCCGTCAAACTCCATCAATTCGCAAATCAGGGTAATCAAATCACGAATGGAAATCTCATAACCAGTACCTAAGTTAACTGGTTCCGATTCATGGTAGTGCTGAGTTCCCATAACAATTCCCCGTGCTGCATCTTCAGAATACAGAAACTCGCGGGTAGGACTACCATCACCCCAAACAGGGAGTTGTTTGTCTCCGTTAACTTGGGCTTCGTGGACTTTGCGAATTAAAGCGGGAATTACGTGAGAACTTCTGGGGTCAAAGTTATCTTCTGGCCCGTATAAGTTTACAGGTAAAAGATAAATCCCATTGAAACCGTATTGTTGGCGGTAAGATTGCAACTGAACCAATAACGCCTTCTTCGCCACACCGTAGGGTGCGTTAGTTTCTTCGGGGTAGCCATTCCAAAGGTCATCTTCTTTAAATGGCACTGGTGTAAATTTAGGGTAGGCACAAATTGTACCTACACAAACGAATTTTTCTACGCCAGCTTGGTAGGCAGCATGAATTAGCTGGGTTCCCATAATTAAGTTGTCGTAGAATAATTCTGCGGGCTTTTCGCGGTTGAGACCAATCCCACCAACGTGAGCCGCTAGGTGGATAATGATATCTTGTTGGTCAACTGCACGTTGACAGTTTTCCCAAACACGGATGTCACATTCACGCGATCGCGGTATTGTTATTTTTGCCTCATCAGCCCCAGCCTTACACAGCTGATCTATTACCTGACGACCGAGGAATCCCGCCCCACCTGTGACGAGAATCCTTTTGTTTTTCAGTTCTAAGGCGGTCATATTTTTATTATCCTCTGCGGTGTAAATCAGAAGTGGAGAGCGCCCAATTCTTGCCGAATAGTAGCAATATCTACAGGTATTTTTGAACCATTACCATTGGGTGAAGTCTGACCCAAGGCTTGTAAATCTGCTTCCACCATAAGAGCGACTAATCCTTCAAAGGTAACAGAAGGTTCCCAACCTAACTTTTGTTTTGCCTTTGTAGGATCACCAATTAATAAGTCTACTTCTGCGGGGCGTAGGTAGCGATCGTCAAACTCTACGTAATCTTGCCAATTTAAATTGACATAACCAAAAGCTAACTCTAAAAATTCTCGGACTGAGTGGGTTTCTCCAGTCGCAATTACATAATCATCTGGTTGGTCTTTCTGTAACATCAACCACATAGCGCGTACATAATCTTTCGCGTAACCCCAATCTCGTTTCGCATCAAGATTACCCATATACAGATTTTTCTGCTTACCAGCTACAATTCTCGCTACTGCTCTGGTAATTTTCCGGGTAACAAATGTTTCACCACGTCGAGGTGATTCGTGGTTAAACAAAATCCCGTTACAAGCAAACAAATTGTAAGATTCGCGGTAGTTTACTGTTTGCCAGTGTGCGTAAACCTTTGCACAAGCATAAGGACTCCGGGGATAAAATGGTGTGGTTTCGCTTTGTGGTACTGCTTGGAGTGACGTACTCCACACACTCCCCTTCGGGTGAGTGTGGGCTTCTCAACGACTCCTCTATGAGGACATTAATTGAGCTTTAAGGGCGTGCGTCCCACGCGCCTTTATGTTTATA